>CAYXDA010000203.1:0-2520 GCA_964463615.1 uncultured Treponema sp. | reverse complement strand
GGTTTTATGCCAGGCACGGGAAAAACTTATCAAACGTACTTTTGAAAGCTTGAAAGGCTGTAAAAAAGCAATTTTCCACCTTTATAATTCAACTAGTCCGGCACAAAGAAAATATACTTTTAACAAATCAAAAGATGAAATAAAACAGATTGCGATAGACGGTATCCGTTGTGTAAAAAACTGTCTTTCTATGAGCGAAGGAACAGAAATTCAACTTGAATATTCGCCGGAAAGTTTTTCTACAACAGAAATTGACTATGCCCTTGAAGTTTGTGAAGCCGTAAAAAAAGAGTGGGGCTGCTCTGCATCGAACAAAGTCATTTTAAATCTTCCTACAACTGTTGAGTGCGCGCTTCCTAATCAGTTCGCAGACCAGATAGAATATTTTTGCCAGCATATCAGCGACCGCGAAAACGTGATAATTTCTTTGCACAATCATAACGACCGCGGCGAAGGCGTTGCTCAGTGCGAATTGGGATTGCTTGCCGGAGCAGACCGGGTGGAAGGATGTCTTTTTGGAAACGGAGAACGCACTGGAAATCTTGATATTGTAATTGTCGGAATGAATATGTATACGCAAGGTGTAGATCCTGAACTTGATTTCAGAAATATGTTGAATCTTGCCGAAACTTATACCCGCCTTACAGGAATGACAATTCATCCGCGAACTCCATATTCCGGAGAACTTGTATTTACAGCGTTCAGCGGTTCTCATCAGGATGCAATCCGCAAAGGTATGGCGGCACGCACAAAAATGAAACCTAATGATTATTGGGATGTTCCTTACTTAACGTTTGACCCGCACGACATCGGCCGCCAATACGAAGGAATTATCAGAATTAACAGTCAGTCCGGAAAAGGCGGAGCGGCATTTATTCTTGAGCAGGATTATGGTTTGTCGTTGCCAAAAGCAATGCATCCGGCTTTGGGCGATTTGATAAAACATCTTGCGGATAAGGCTCAGCGCGAACTTAAACCGGCGGAAATTTACGAAGCGTTTGAAAAGGCTTGGATTGCAACAAAATCTCCGCTTAATATTCTTGAAATTAGTGAAAAACATCTTGAAGGCGAGCGCAATTCCGATGTTCCTGAGCAGGTTGCAGCAATGGCAACTGTCGAGTGGAACGGCAAGAAATATGCGATTGCCGCAAACGGAAACGGACCTTTGGATGCGTTTGTAACCGCTATGCAGCAAACTCCGGCGCCGCGCTTTAATATAACAAGTTTCCATGAACATAGCATTGGAACCGGCTCTGATACACAGGCGGTTGCTTATGTTCAGATTACAAAGGAAAACGGAGAACAGGTTTGGGGCGTAGGAAAAAGTTCCAATGTTGGACGCGCCGGAATTGCAGCCGTTGTTTCCGCACTTAACTTTAAACCGTTTGCATAATATTTTGGTATTTTAATAGCAGGAGCGGTGATTTGAACCGGCGGAGCCACAGGCAGTTTGAAATTTTTTGTCGGACTGGTTGCGCTCCGCTTTTCCGGTTACCCCGTTAAAAAAAAGTTATGACAAGAAAAAAGTATACAGCTGCGATTATTGGTCTTGGACGTATCGGTTTTTCATTGGGTTTTGATTTTAAGCGTGAACAACCTGCAAGTCATACAATGGCCCTTAAAAAAAATAATCGGATAAAACTTGTGGCCGGTTGCGACAACAGCGGAGCCAGCCTTGCTTATTGGCACAGATTCAATAAAAAATGCGCCGCATATTCTGATTTTAATTATCTTTTTACTGCACTAAAGCCGGATATTGTTGTTGTCGCCGTAAATGAAATCAGTCATAAAGATGCCGTGCTTGCCGCAATCCGGGCAAAACCGCGTCTTGTCATTCTGGAAAAGCCAGTTGCTCTTACAATGGAAGAAGGTCTGCTTATCCGGGCGGAATCAGAATCATTAAAAGTTCCCGTTCTTGTAAATCACGAGCGGCGCTTTGCGGAAGATTATAAAATTGCAAAAAAATATATGCAGGAAATCGGGGAAATTCAAACTGTAAATGCGCGCCTTGATTCCGGTCTTTATGTTTATAACCCGGAAAAAGAACAGACCGGTGAATATAGCCTTTTGCATGACGGAACGCATCTTGTTGATATTGTAAGTTATCTTTTGGAAGAAAAAACATCTTCCGAGCTTCCGGATGAGCCTGTTCTGAAAAATATGAATATTTCAAACATAACTTATGATAAAAAAAATCCTGCGGTTGTGCGTAATATAAACGTTCATTTTGAAAGCAAAAAATGTTCCGATGTTAATATTTTTATATCAGGCAGAAGCCGCTTTTTCGGTTTTGAAGTTGAAGTTGTCGGAACGGAAGGCCGCTTCAGAATCGGAAACGGAATATATGAATTTCAGAAAAGGGCGGAATCAAAACTCTATTCAGGATTTTATAGCCTTACAGATGATAAAAAAGTGAAAATTCCTAAAAAAACAAAATATTTTTCAAATATGGTGGAAAATGCCGTTCAGTTTTTAGACGGAAAAGAACCTTTGCGCTCAACATTGCAGACAGGATTGAAT
>CAYXDA010000202.1:0-2579 GCA_964463615.1 uncultured Treponema sp. | reverse complement strand
AGAGGAAAAACGAGCAGTGGCGCAGTTTTTCTTGATAAATCGAATATTTGCGCTGGACAAAGTCAGCGCAAATAAACCTGAGAGGAAAAACGAGCAGTGGCGCAGTTTTTCTTGATAAATCGAATATTTGCGCTGGACAAAGTCAGCGCAAATAAACCTGAGAGGAAAAACGAGCAGTGGCGCAGTTTTTCTTGATAAATCGAATATTTGCGCTGAACGAAGTCAGCGCAAATAAACCTGAGAGGAAAAACGAGCAGTGGCGCAGTTTTTCTTGATAAATCGAATATTTGCGCTGAACGAAGTCAGCGCAAATAAACCATTAAAAGCATAATATCCGAATTGCGAATCCCGCTGATTCGTTCCGCCTGCCCCAATGTCAACGGCCGTATTTTTTCCAGTTTGTTACGGCTTTCTGCGCTTAGCGAAGGAATTGCGCTGTAATCAAAATTTGCAGGAATTTTTACGTTTTCCATTTTATGCATTTTTTCAATGCGCTTGTCCTGCTTTTCAATGTAATACTTATATTTATATTCTATTTTTGCTTCGTTCCAAACTTTTTCCGGAAAACCGGGATTTTCCGCTTGCGGATTTTTTAGCAAAGTCGCAACAATTTCGTCAATTTGCGCATATTTCGCATTAACTTTATCAAGTTCCGCCTGTGTTTTAAGCCCCGCATCAAAAGCGTATTTTGTAAGCCGCTGATCCGCAGTGTCGTGTCTCAGTTTTAATCGGTATTCTGCGCGCGCCGTAAACATTCTGTACGGTTCTTTAGTTCCAAGCGTAACCAAATCATCAATTAAAACGCCGATGTACGCTTCGTCGCGGCCAAGAACAAGCGGCTTCCATTCGGGAATGTCAAAAAAATGAGCAAATCCGGCCGAACTTTGCGAATCTTTTTCCACATTGTTAAGCCGTTCGTTCACTTTGCGGCTTATTTCGTAAAAGCGTTTTTGCTCTGCCGCGTTAAGAACCGCCTTTGTGCAAAAAGCGCCCTCTTCCATACTTATTGGCGTTCCGTTCAAATCGTGCGGCAATGCGCACAGCGGACCGCAAAAATTTTTATGGGCGCGTGAATACAAACCCGCGTTTATTCCTGCTACAAGTCCTTGCCCAGCGGCTTCTTCGTAACCGGAAGTTCCATTTATCTGACCGGCGTTAAAAAGTCCTGCTACGCGTTTTGTTTCCAGCGAAGGATAAAGTTGCGTCGGCTCAACATAATCATATTCAACAGCGTAACCCGGACGGCTTGGAACAGCATTTTCAAAACCGGGCATAGTGCGCATGAACGCGTCCTGAACACATTCCGGAAGCGATGAAGAAAGTCCGTTCAAATACATTTCATCTGTATCCAAACCTTCCGGTTCAACAAAAATCTGGTGGCGCTCGCGGTCGGCAAAGCGCATAACCTTATCTTCTATGCTTGGGCAGTAGCGCGGACCTATTCCGCTGATTTTTCCGCTGTACAAAGGCGAACGTCCTATGTTTTCGCGTATAATTTTATGAGTTTCCTCATTTGTGTAAACAATGTGGCACGGAACCATCGGGCGCGTAACTTTTTCATCGCTGAAACTGAACGGAACAACTTCGTCATCGCCGTCGTTAAGTTCAAGTTTGGAAAAATCAATTGAAGATTTTAAAATGCGCGGCGGAGTTCCGGTTTTTAATCGTCCCGTTGTAAATCCAAGTTTGTGCAGACTTTCTGTAAGTCCGTATGCCGCCGGTTCGCCCAAACGTCCGCATGCGGCATCGTATTCACCAATAAAAATGCGTCCGCCCAAAAAAGTTCCTGTTGTAAGAACTACAGAACGGCATGGAATAACTCGTCCGCGCTCCGTAACGATTCCCGTAATTTTTAAGCGTTTTGTGCTTTTGTTTTCCGAACTTCGTTTTTCGCCCGGAATAGAACCTATTTCCGCAGAACTGTCGGAATCCGGCGGCAAATCGGAAGAACTTTCCGCAGTAAGAATATCGATTACAGTGTCCATTAAAGTGGAAAGATTCGGTGTTGATTCCAAAGTTTTCCGTGCAATTTGCGAATAAGTGATTTTATCTGCCTGGCTTCGCGGCGCTTGAACTGCCGGACCGCGGCTTTTATTCAACATTCTGAACTGAATCATTGAGCGGTCAATAATTTTAGCCATTTCGCCGCCAAGAGCGTCTATTTCGCGTACAATATTTCCCTTTGCAATTCCACCGATAGAAGGATTGCAACTCATACGCCCGATTGCGTCCGGAGATTGCGTAACAACAAGCGTTTTTAGTCCCATTCTGGCTGCCGCCAAAGCCGCTTCTATTCCGGCATGACCCGCACCTACAACTACAACATCGTAAAAATCATAAAATCCAGACATACAAGCATTATAATAATTTTTTTTGAAATGATAAACTAGATTTGAATACTTTTGGGCGTGCCGGCACGTTGTGCCGTCGGGCTTTTCGTGGCTCCGGCTTTCGCCTCCGGTGCTCCGCACCCGCCTGCGCGGCCACTACAATCCCTCACGCATTTGGAAGTTTGAATTAGGAATTAGGAATGTGCTGAAAAAATGGGGTTGTCTAATAAGATTTATTCTTTATTAGAC
>CAYXDA010000201.1:0-2588 GCA_964463615.1 uncultured Treponema sp. | reverse complement strand
ATTCTATATAATGTATTTTAATTATAGGAAATTTTATTTATGGAAAAATTCAGTTATAAACCTGTTGGTGTTTGCGCCAGACAAATTGATTTTTCGCTTGAAGACGGAAAATTGCACGATGTTCAGTTTTTTGGCGGTTGTGCCGGAAATACTAAGGCTGTTGCAAAACTTTTGGAAGGAATGGATGCGGAACGCGCTGTTCAAATTTTGAAAGGAAATTTATGCGGAGCGAAAGGAACCTCTTGCGCAGATCAGCTTGCTATTGCAGTTGAACAAAGAATAAAGTAAATTTGTTTTATGGATTTTGAATTTATTCGCAAAACAATTCCTCTTTATGTGGACGCATCGTGGCTTACTTTGCGTCTTTCTGTTATTGGAATTTCACTTTCCGTTGTTGTAGGGCTTGTTTGCGCTTTGATAAAATATTACAAAATTCCGGTTTTGCGCCAAATTACGAGTGTCTATATTGAATTTTCCAGAAACACGCCGCTTTTGATTCAGCTTTTCTTTTTGTATTTTGCTTTTCCGCGGATGGGAATAAAACTTTCTTCTGTTCAATGCGCGGTTATCGGGCTTACGTTTTTGGGCGGCTCTTATATGGAAGAAACGTTCCGTTCTGCTTTGGAAAGCGTTTCTAAAATCCAGATTGAAAGCGCGGAATGTATAGGGCTTACAAAAAGGCAAGTTACTCAATACGTGATTTTGCCGCAGGCTGTAAGCGTTTCTGTTCCGGGCTTTTGCGCGAACATAATGTTTTTAATCAAGGAAACTTCGGTTTTTAGCGCGGTTGCTCTTGCCGATTTAATGTACGTCGCAAAGGATTTAATCGGTTTGTATTACAAAACGGATGAGGCATTGACTTTGCTGTGCGTTTTTTATTTGATTCTGCTTCTTCCGATTTCTATAATCGCTTCGCTTGCGGAAAGGAGGCTGCGTTATGCACAGTTCGGCAATTGAGGCGATTAAAACAGCGTTCGGCGTTCTTGGAATGGGAAACAACTTTTTGCGTCTTTTAGGCGGCTTGTGGACAACTGTTTGGATTGCGCTTGTTTCCGTTGCGTTTTCCATAGTTCTGGGCTTTTTGTTCGGAATGTTGATGACCGTAAAGAACAAACCTGTTCGCGCGGTTTGCAAAGTCTATCTTGAGTTTATGCGGATCATGCCGCAGTTGGTGCTTTTGTTCGTGGCTTATTATGGTCTTACGCGCGCTTTGGGAATTTCTCTTTCCGGCGAGACGGCTTCTATTCTTGTTTTTACGCTTTGGGGAACTGCCGAAATGGGAGATTTGGTACGAAGCGCGTTGGAAAGTGTTCCGCAGCATCAGTATGAAAGCGGAAAGGCAATCGGTCTTACGGACAGGCAGGTTTTTATGTATATAGTAATTCCGCAGACTTTGCGTTCGCTGATTCCTTTGAGCATGAATTTGATTACAAGAATGATAAAAACGACTTCGCTTGTGGTTTTTGTGGGCGTAATCGAAGTTGTAAAAATCGGTCAGCAGATTATAGAAGCGAACCGGCTTACAGTTCCTACTGCGAGCATCGCGGTTTATTTTGTAATTTTTATGATGTACTTTTTTGTTTGCTGGATTTTGTCTCTTGCGGCAAGGCAAATAGAAAAACGGCAGAAAAGTTAGGAAGATGAACTGAAAAGCGCTGTCGGCTAATAAATTCAGCATTACGGATATTTGGGAAAAATTATGGCATTACTTGAAATAAAAAATCTTACAAAATCTTTTGGCGAAAATATAATTTTAAAAGATGTGAATCTTTCTGTGGAGCAGGGGGAAGTTGTTGTTATTTTAGGGCCTAGCGGCTGCGGAAAATCAACTTTGCTCCGCTGTATTAACGGATTGGAAACGATTCAGGGCGGCGAAATCAGTTTAAGCGGCGAAGTTATTTCCAACCGCAAAAAAGATATGCATCTTGTGCGTCAGAAAATAGGAATGGTCTTTCAAAGTTACGACCTTTTTCCGCATTTAAATGTGATGAAAAATCTTTTGCTTGGTCCAAAACACGCTCACGAACTGAACTTGAATATGGACGATGTAAAAAGAGAAGCGGAATCTTGGCTTGAACGCGTGGGGCTTGGCGACAAAAAAAATGCTTATCCGCGTGAACTTTCCGGTGGGCAAAAACAGCGGGTTGCGATTGTGAGGGCGCTTTGCCTTCATCCGGAAATTATGCTTTTTGACGAAGTTACAGCTGCGCTCGATCCTGAAATGGTGCGCGAAGTTCTTGACGTGATTATGGATTTGGCTAACGACGGAAAAACGATGTTGATTGTAACTCATCAGATGTCTTTTGCCCGCGCCGTTGCTGACCGAATTATTTTTATGGATGAAGGCGGAATTGTGGAAGAGGGAACTCCGGAACAGTTCTGGACAAATCCGAAAACTGAACGTGCAAAAAAATTCTTAAGCAATTTCGAATTCAAAGCAAGACGTTAGCGCATTTTTATGTGTGTGGAGGAAGGGGGGGGGGATGGTAACAAGATAAGTTCTTCTTTCTACCTCAAAAACAAATGCAACAGCTTTTCGTAAAATCTGTTTTTGTATGGTTGGTAGCGCATTGGAAGATCCAGCCAAG
>CAYXDA010000200.1:0-2596 GCA_964463615.1 uncultured Treponema sp. | reverse complement strand
GTTTCTACCAGCTGATCTTTTGCGCCGCGTTCCTGTTTTTTTGCCACAGGTTTTTCAGCAGATTTTTCCTGAACTTTAACATCTTTGTTTTTTTCCGGCAAAAGCAAATCATATTTATGAAGTCCCACAAATTTTAGAATATCCGCAACTTTTACCTTGAAAAAATCCGGATATTCTTCGTAAGAATCCGAACACATGCGCATTAAAAGCGGATAGCATTTTTTTACAATTTCATTCTGAATGTAAAGCCAATCCGTAATCGCTTCTTTTGCAAGCGAAGAAAGTTTTTCCTGCGGAGAATCCGGATAGGAAACTTCGTCTGTATAAATTTCTTTTATTAACTTTGGAATTTTATTTTCACCAAAGTAGTAAACTTGAATCAACGGCTTGTAAACCGCCCGTATATAAGGAATCAAATCTTGAACAACATAAGGCTGCGGAAGATCCAAAAGTTCAATGTGAGCAAGTTTAATGTTTTGCATTGTCCAGCCGGCAACCATTCTAAGAAATTTGAATTTAGTTTCTGTTCCGTTTGCAATTTTCGCTTTATAAGAAACCGGCGCAATCTGAATCAACGTTTTTATTACCGTTATAAATCCGGAAAGATTATCTATGTGATGCCTTAAAGTTACTGTACAAAATTCAGGAATAACCTGTTCATGTCCATTCTGCTGAAAATATTTTATAAAGTTAAAAATTCCGTAATTCGGTTTTATGGAATATTCATCGCTCATCATAAGTTTGTTTATAAGCGAATTTTCTTTTTGCCCTATTTCCGGCAGTTCTTCCTGACGTTTTCTGAAGCCAGTGCCGGCCGGTTTTGATTTTCCCGCATTATCCGAAGAAGTATTGCTTTCTGCCGGAGAAGAAGTTTGCCGGATAATTCTTCCGGTTCCTTTTGTTGACTTGGAAATTGTATTTCCATCATCTGACCTTTCATACATAACCTCTCCTCCTAATTTTTTTGACATCACCTCTGCTTCGCCGGGAGCAAGTTCTCCAATAGCTTTTCTGGTTTTATCCAATGTTCCAGGCGCCCAGTCTGCCTGTCTTGCACGTTTACCTTCTTCCTGCATAAAGTTTTCCCCTTGTTCTTCCGCCACTAAAGTCTGATATGACTTTTCTTAACAATTCCAGGACAATTTTTAAGAACAATCTTTTCGCCGTCTTTGGAAACAAGCACTCCGTCAAAAGTACCGTAAATTGTAGTATAAACATTCCGCATAAGAATTATATTCAAAGTTCTGTTGCTTACAGAAATCGGATTGAACGACAAATCAACCATTCCTTCCGTATCCTGCGCAACCCATTTTTTGTCAATTCCAAACGGATGTGTAATTTTTACAGGAGGAAGAGCCGTAAGTTTTCCGTCAACGGAAAGCAAATCATCGTTATAAGTATCTTCGTCAAAAGAATCCTGGCTTGTATTTGAAACAGAAAAAACCACGTCTTTTCCGCCGATATTAGCAAGACCGTACATAAACTCGCTTGAAGAACGCGGCTTTAAATACGTTCTGTTCAGCATAAAAAGCCCAAGCCCATTGTTCTGCGGAATTTCCTTTATATTGTGCCGGTGCTTTCCTGTATTCAAGCCGCCTTCCAGTTTTAGAGGAATCAGCCAAGTTGCCGAACACCGCTGACTTGTAGGCGCAGGCGTTACGAACAAAGCTTCCTGCACATTCTTTTCCAGATGCGCAATGTACTTTGCTTTTGCCGCAGGGCGAAACTTGTCTCCGCGCACAGTAAAAGCAAGCGAAATTTTTTCGTTTTTTCTGCTCCATCCAATTTTAATGTAGCGTTTTTTGCCAAAAGTATTGCAAGACGCGGAATATGTATCAACCGGAACAAAACGCCTTCTTGGACCCATAAAAGAATGATAGGCAAGTTTTTGTCCGCTTTCTTTATTCCAAAAAATCACTTCGGCAAGCCCGAACGCTTTGTCATCAAAAAATTCTGCAAGACCAATGTAGTTTTCCACAGAGAAAACAAAACTTACACGGCTTTTTATTCTAAAATTCGAAAAAAAAGTTGAAGTAGGAATTCCGGCAAATGGCGCTTTTACACCACGAATATCAACAGTTGCCGGAACTCCAAAAAAAGAACCGAAATTTATTTTTCCATTCTGCACAATTTTTTCAGGTGCTTTTACAAGAGGTCTACAATACACAAAAATCCTCGAATTCAACAAACAGAAAACTCATCCGTTTAATATTCTATTATATATGAATAAGCGGTGCTTATCAAATTAATTTTAAAGCAAGTTATGTATTGCAATTCTAGTGATTGATTTAGGGAAAGGTCTGGTGACTGAGGTTCTCGCACCAGGGAAAGTTTCAAGCACCGGTGCGAAAACCACCGGTGCGAGAAGGCGTTATTTTTTTCGGAAAGACTACTTTGTATAAATTACGGCTACAGATCTTTTACCAATTGATCCAGTAATTTTTTTAGAATCAACTGTAAAGTTTCTGCCGGAAAGAACATCTGTATAAGTTCCGTTTTTTATAGTTGAAGGACAATCTGCGTCTGTTATTTTCAACGTTTTATCAGAAACATTAACAATAAGAATTCCGCCATCGCCTCTTGTAATCATCAAAAG
>CAYXDA010000199.1:0-2617 GCA_964463615.1 uncultured Treponema sp. | reverse complement strand
TTGCTTTCTAAATGAGTTTATAGTCATTCTGGATTTATTAAAAAAGAAAAAGGCTGTCAACTGAAGTATACTTCAATTGACAGCCTTTTCTATTTATTTTGCAAGGTTTTCTTTTAACCAGATTTTGAATTTTTCGTAATTGTTTTCCATAGGAATTGCCATATCCGGAAGATCAAGGACTGCTTGCAGTGATTCAGGAACGGCAGGTTCCCGTCCAGTTGCATTTGCAACAATAGAACCAAATTTTGCAGGATGCGCAGTCTCCAGAATTATTCCTACTGCATTCTTATTAACAACTTCATCTGCCCATTCAGGAAGATTTGGTGTAAGTCCAGGCTTTGAAATATCATTTTTTATGCCGTTTTTAAGCGCTTCAAAACCGCCGTTTTTAATATCGCTCCATGCTTTCCAGCCGATTGCTCCGTGCGGATCGATTGTATAGCCGGTTTTTGTTTTGCAGTCTGCGATAGAATCCATAATTCCGTCGTTGTCCAACCAATAAGAAGCGAACATTTTTCGCACGTCTTCTAGGGAATACATTGCTTTGATCCGCTCATAGTTGGAAGGTGCTCCAACATCCATTGCATTTGCGAATGTTTCTACAGAAGGGCGGGCGTTGTAGTTGCCGGTTGCAATCCAATCCGGAATAGTCTTGTTTGTGTTTGTGGCAGCGACAAAACCTCGGATAGGAGCGCCCATTTCTTTTGCTATTAAACCTGAGGTTAAATTTCCGAAGTTCCCTGACGGAACAACGCAGATAATGGATGCATCGTCAATTTTTGTATCAAGCGGCGCACGGTTTCTTACAACAAGGGAAGAATACATATAATAGAAACTTTGAGGTAAAAGCCGTGAAATGTTTATTGAATTTGCAGAAGAAAGACGGAATTCTTTTCTTAAATCAGAATCTGTAAAAGCTGTTTTTACAAGTTTCTGACAGTCGTCAAAAGTTCCTTTTACTTTTAATGCGCGCACATTTCCTGTAAATGTTGAAAGCTGTTTTTCCTGAATTTTGGAAATTTTTCCTTCCGGATAAAGAATTGTAACGTCAAGTCCCGGAACATTATGAAATGCAGAACCGACCGCGCTTCCTGTATCACCGGAAGTTGCTACAAGAATATGCAGAGTGCCTTTTTCCGTTTTGTTGAAATAACTCATAACACGAGCCATAAATCGCGCTCCGAAATCCTTGAATGCGCATGTAGGACCATGGAAAAGTTCCAGAATATAGGAATTCTTGTCAACAGGAACAACTTTCGGAGAAAAAGGATATGCATCTTGAATTATTGCCATCAAATCATCATCAGGAATTTCACCTTCTACATAAGGTTTTGCCATATTGAAAGCTATATCTCTGAAACTAGGTTCAGGATTTTTGTTTATAAAAGAACTTTCTAGTTTAGGAAAACTTGTAGGAATGTAAAGTCCTCCTGTTGATGAATTCATTCCGTTCATTACTGCTGTTCGGAAATCTGTAGAAACTGAATTGTCGCGTGTGTCTGTATATTTCATATTTTTATTCCTTACATTCCATAGATTATTGCATCTGAAACTTTTTCAGCCAAAGTCTTTTTGCATTTTTGTTCTGCGTTCCATTTTGTTTTGTCTGTAGCAGAATCTTCTATTTTAGTTTTATAGAGTATGTTTCCGTTTTTCATATCAACACAAGTAATATCTGCAACAAGCTTAACAGTTGCGCTTCCTTCTGATTCAACTGCCGGTTCAGCATATTTGAATGTTCCGGAAACAAGAAAGTTATATGCGTTTCCTACAATACTGTGCGTTGCTGTGTAAAGTTCGGAAATTGGTTTTGAAAAATAAGAAGTGTTGCTTACAGGAGCATTTCCTACGCTTACACCGGAATTTCTAAGACTTTGCAAAAGCGTAAAGTTGTTTGTTGTAGGTTTTCCGCTTTCATTATAGTCATAAACGAAAAGAATTCCGTAAGGATATGTAACGTAATTCGATTTTACTGTATAAGGAGCTTTTACAGCTGCGTTATAGGCTGCTTGAACTACTGTAGAATTTGAACTTACAGGCGTAGGATAGAAAGTTACTTCATCCTTTACTGGAAATTTCGGAACATCCGGAGAAAATGTTATATTTCCTTTTTCGTCTGTTTTCAACTGAATGTTATTGTAAGTGATTGTATCATTTGTTCTTGATGTAGGGTAAGAAACCGTTATGTCAAAATCTTTAACAGGTCCTTCCGCATTTGCAACATTTACAACATATGAAGTGTTAAAAGGGTTCTTTGCATATACAGTTTTTGGTTTTGAAACAACTTTTAATTCAATGGAGTCAACAAGGTCCTTAAAAGCAGATTCCTGCTGGTTTGTTGTATTTTTTACAGCAATCTGTTTTGGTTCTTTTTTTACTTTTTCCGTAACAGTTTCTGTTGTATCCTCTATGATTGGAGTGTTTGCTTTGTTGTCATCCGACGCAGGTTTTGTTGTTGCACAAGAAGCAATCAACGAAAGGCTAAGCCCAATAAATAAAAGTTCTGAAAATTTAGATTTAATCATTTTATTTGTTCCACAAAAAGTGGTGCTCCTCCCAAATTTTTTAAATATATACTATTATATGTTAAAAAATAAAAAACGTATGGTATAATTAA
>CAYXDA010000198.1:0-2624 GCA_964463615.1 uncultured Treponema sp. | reverse complement strand
ATATACATCTTTAGAAATAATATTAGTATATTCTTTGCCTGGTATGTTTTTTTTTGATTCTGACGTTGAAAATTCTAAACTTCCGGAAGAAAATAAAATCTCTTATCATCCGTTAAAAGAAAAAACAACAGAAAAAATTGCAGACGAAATTTTCAATCTGCATCCGGACATTGCAGTTCAGGCAAGTTTTTGGACTGAACCTTTCGACTGGATTCCGATCCAAGATTCTCTTATCGGCGAAATTTTAAAATCAAAAGGTATAAAAACTGTAAACCACCCTTCTAAAACTGCGCTTATATGCTTTAACAAGAAGCGCACAAGGGATTTTCTTTTGCAGAACGGTTTCAATGCGGCAAAATCAGTTTATGTTCATCATGAACTATTCAGAACAGAGCGGGCGCACAAAGAAATTATGAACAATCCATATCAGGAATTTATTCTTGAAGAAATAAAAAAACTGGATTATCCGGTCATAATAAAAGATTCATTCGGCTTGAGCTCTTACGGAATGGATGTTGTGAAAACTTTTCCCATGGCAAAAAATATTTTATTTTCCAAAAAAAATGCCGGAGACAGACTTGTTGAAGAATTTATAAACGGATTGCATTTCGGAACGGAAATTCATGGAACACCGGGAAATTACACTATTTTTCCCCCTTTCCTGTTTTCCACAAATCAATACGGAATAACCAGCCCGAAACAAAGCGTAAAAGTAGGACCCGTTCAGAACAACAATTTTCATCTGAAAGAACTTTACAAAACTCTTGAACTGCTGGCAGAAAAACTTGAACTTTGCGGAATCGCCCAGGTTGATTTAGTTTTCAGCAACGGAAAATGGTTTGTAATAGAAATAAACCCCCGCCTTTCAGGATTGTCGGAAACCATTGCTTGCAGCGCGGAAAAAACACTGGCAGAAATGCTTTTAGATGTCGCATTTTGTAAAAATCAAAAGAATACAAAATTGAAATATGTTTGCAGTATAAAATTTCCTGTTGTTACGGAAGAAATGCAAAAAAAACTTTTTGATTCCGAAAGTGTTCTCTATGTGCGCCAAATGCAAAACAAAAATGCAAGACAGCACAGAGAAGAAGGTTTTTGCGAAGTTATTTTCGGCGCAAAAGATTCTGCCCAAGAACTGAAAAACGATTTGGAAAATTTAAAATCGTCTTTTCCGGAAATAATGGAAGAGGAATTTTACGAAAAAGCAAAAGAAATTCTGAAAATTCTATAAAATTTCCAGAATTTCCCGAAAAAAATGATTTTCAATCTTAGCTTCGTTCATTATTTCCGAAAAAGAATAATAGCGTACAGGTTCATACAGGCGTCCAAGAGCAATATAATCCCCCTTTTTATCAGAGCCGTACGTTATATTGTATGCCAAGCCGTTATATTTGAACTCAAATTCCTTTTTAGTGTTTACAATAAACAGAAAATCTTCTTTTGTCATAGAAAATATAAAGTGCAATTAAATAATCATATTCATAGCATCGCGGACTTCATCAAGAGTTTTTACTGCAATTTCGCGGGCGCGCTTTACACCGGCCAAGAGAACACTACGTATATACTCAGGTTCTTTTTCAAGTTCTGCACGTTTTTCACGCAGAGGTCGCAAAGTTTCGTTCAAGGCTACAGTAAGCTCATTCTTTAACATTCCGCCGCCGCCTTCCCCGATGCGGGTTGCAATCGCTTCCGGCTCTTCATTTGTGCAAAGAGAAATAATCTGAAGAAGATTAGCAACTTCAGGACGGTTTACAGGATCATAAGTGATAAGACGCTCTCCGTCTGTCTTTGCTTTTTTTATAAGACGCGCAGTTTCATCTTCTGTAGCGCTCAGCATAATTGCGTTGCCGCGGCTTTTAGACATTTTCTGCGTTCCGTCCAATCCCATTATGCTCGGTGTTTTTGAAAGCAAAACTTGAGGAAGCGGAAAAATCGGCTCACGATCCGCACAGAATTTTTTGTTAAAGCGGTTTGCTATTGTACGCGCCATTTCAACATGCGGAAGCTGATCTTTCCCCGCAGGAACAACATTTCCTTTGCAGAAAAGAATATCAACCGCCTGATGAACCGGATAAGTGTACATTCCTGCGTTCACATTCGTAAGTCCAGCCGCCTGAATTTCTTCCTTTACGGTCGGATTCCGGCTAAGTTCCGCATTTGAAACCAAAGTAAGAAATGGGATCATAAGCTGGTTTGCTTCCGGAACATAAGAATGAGGATAAATTATAACATTTTCGCCCGGTTCTATTCCGGCAGCAAGATAATCGATTACAAGCTGCTTTGTATTCTGACTTATTTCCTGATATGCGTCATGGTCTGTTAAAACCTGGTAGTCCGCAATCAAAATCATAGTCGGAACTCCAAGTTTGGAAAGACGTACCCTGTTTTGAAGCGAACCGAAATAATGTCCGATGTGAAGCCGCCCGGTCGGTCGGTCTCCGGTTAAAACTCTGTATTTTTTTGGATTTTTTACAATATCTTCTTCAATATACTTGCTGGTTTTTAATGCGGCTTCGTAAGTAGCGCTTGTAATTGTTTCTGCCATTTTGTTCCTCGAATCTGATTTTATAAATCACTTGATAATTTGCGAAATCAATAAAGATTTCGAAGTGCATTCATTAATA
>CAYXDA010000197.1:0-2653 GCA_964463615.1 uncultured Treponema sp. | reverse complement strand
CTTTTTTTTTCTTTTCTGATATTTTAGATTTTTGAAGGCATTTTATGGAAAAAGGCGCAATAAATAATTTTTCGGAAAAAGAATTTCCGACGGATTCTAATTCTGATTTTTACGAAAAAGAGAATGAAGTTGATTTGTTGCCTTCAGAAAATGAGCAGAGAACTATTTTGCCGATAGATTTGGATGAAGCCGGACAATACCTTTCTGACGGAGGTCCGCTTTCTGAAATTTCGGAGAATTTTGAAGAGAGACCGGTTCAAATTCAACTTTTAAAAAAGATTGCACAATCTTTTAATAATAACCAGATTGGAGTTTTTGAAGCTGGAACTGGTGTAGGAAAATCTTATGCGTATTTGATTCCATCGATTATCTGGTCGCTGAAAAATAATGAACGTGTTGTAATTTCCACAGGAACGATAAATTTGCAGCAACAGCTTTGTGAAAAAGATTTGCCGGCCGCGCAGAAAATAATAGGTTCTGATGTAAAATTCGTTCTTATGAAGGGCCGCCAGAATTTTATATGCAAACGCCGATTTGAAGAGGCTTCTGCTCAGCGGGAATTGTTCGGTGATGAAACTGCGTTTTTTGATAAACTTTCAGAATGGGTGAAAAACTCTAAAACAGGAAGCAGGAGCGATGTTGAGTATTTAGTTCCTGATTCAATATGGTCGCGTATAAATTCTGAAAGCGATGCTTGTATGGGGCAGAGATGTCCTTTCCATTCTGAGTGTTTTGTTATGAAAATGCGGCTTGAGGCGGCAGGAGCAAATATTATTGTTGTAAATCATCATCTGCTTTTTGCGGATATTGAATCCCGCATGGAAGGTGCCGGGTATAGCGATACGGTTGTGCTTCCGCCCTTTAGGCGGCTTATTTTTGATGAAGCGCACGGGATAGAAAATGCCGCGACAAGTTTTTTCAGTGATAATTTTAATCGCTTCAAGGTTTTTAAGCAGTTGAATCAACTTTATCGGCGGAGAAAAAATTCGGAATCAGGCTATTTGTGTACGATTGCAATTCTTTCCAGCGAGGAAGAGAAGGCGGCTTTTTTATCTGAAAAACTGAATAAAATAAAAGCGGATATTTTGAATATGGAAATTTCTGCGCTTGATCTTCTTGCTGATGATTATAATCTTAGGCTTAGCGAAGCAAATTTCCGTATGTTTGGTGCTTTTCTTTCTCTTTGCTCGACGTTGGCAAATTCAATTGACGATTTTGTTGTGCTCGGACGAAAAATCGCGGATGGTGTTGATGAATGCGACCGTTCGGTGCCTGCTTATTTTGAAAGCAAAGTTCTTTTGAACCGTCTGGAATCCTGTTCTTCTGTTTTACGTGATTTTTCTCTTTGGAATGAAAAACCTGAAAAAGTTTTTTGGATAACAAAACGCAAGCTTGCCAACGATGTTTCCGCAGAGGACGGAAATTCTTCTTATGTAATTTTAAATGAAACTCCTATTGATATTGCACCGCTTATGAATGAAGGTGTTTATGAGCCGCTTAAAACAGTTGTGTGTACTTCTGCAACTTTGAAAACCGGCCGCGATTATAACTATTGGTTAAGAAGGTCAGGAGTTCTTTTTGCGGAAAAGGAGCGCGTTTCTTTCGGGGAGTTTCCTTCTCCATTTCCCTATGAAAGAAATATGCTTTTTGCAGTTCCGAATGATGCCCCGTTTCCTGACGAGTTGAATTTTCAGGCTTGGATTGAATCTGCAGTTGCTAAGCTTATAATGGCTTCTGAAGGACGGGCGCTGGTGCTTTTTACTTCTTATGAATCGTTAAGAAGCGCGTATAATTCTGTTGTTCGGCATTTGAAAGGATTTGACGGGCAGATTTATAAGCAAGGTGATGATGATAATTCCAGGCTTTTAGGAAATTTCAGAAAAAATGTGAAGAGCGTTCTTTTTGCTACGGATTCGTTTTGGCAGGGCGTTGATGTTCCGGGTGAGTCGCTTTCGCAGGTTATTATTGTAAAGCTCCCGTTTACAGTTCCGAATGATCCTGTGTTTACGGCTCGGGCGGAAGCAATTCAAAAAAAAGGCGGCAGTTCATTTATGGAATTAAGCGTTCCGGAAGCTGTGATAAAATTCAGACAGGGAATAGGAAGGCTTATGCGCAGGGGCTCCGATAAAGGCGCGGTTGTTGTTCTTGACAGACGTATTTATGAAAAACGTTATGGTTCTGTCTTTTTAAATTCTATGCCTCAATGTAAACGACTTTATGAATCTCTTTCAAAAATATGTGATTCGGTTACATCTTTTATCTTTAATTGACAGATGAATTTATTGACTATAAAATAAAGTTATAGCCTGAATTTTGATATTGGGGCGATAATTTACTTTATGATTGGAGCCGATTTTGTATAGTTTTGTCACTTTGTGTTGTCTTTTGACAGCGGTAATTCCGCCTGCGATTTTGAATATTTTTGCGTATCCTCTAAGCATTAATTTGAGCCGCCGAATTTCGCAATATATTGTAAAGAAGTTAGCACCGCGTGTGTTTGCGATTTTAAACACATACAGACATTTTCATTTTTTCGGATATAAAGATTCAAAAAAACTTCTTCCTGAGCAATTTATTATAATATCAAATCATCAGAGCCTTATGGATATTCCATGTTATATGAACTTTATAAGAGATAAGGAACTTCGGTTTG
>CAYXDA010000196.1:0-2667 GCA_964463615.1 uncultured Treponema sp. | reverse complement strand
TCATAAATTCCTGGAAAGCGATTGGAGCAGAAGAGTGAGCTCCACCGTTGATGATGTTCATCATTGGAATTGGAAGAACGTAAGTGTTTGCACCACCGATGTAGCGGTAAAGCGGAATGTTCAAAGCGTTTGCAGCAGCGTGTGCTACAGCAAGAGAAACACCAAGAATAGCGTTTGCGCCAAGTTTGCTCTTTGTTGGAGTTCCGTCAAGGGCAAGCATTTTATAGTCGATTTTGCGCTGGTTCAAAACGTTTTCGCCCTTCAAAGCCGGAGCAATAATCTTATTTACATTGTCAACTGCTTTCAAAACACCTTTTCCGCAGAAGCGCTTTTTGTCGCCATCGCGAAGTTCCAAAGCTTCGTTTTCGCCAGTTGATGCTCCAGAAGGAACACTTGCGCGACCGATTACGCCATTGTCAAGTGTAACTTCAACTTCTACAGTTGGATTTCCGCGGCTGTCGATAATTTCGCGACCGTGTACGTTAACAATTTCAAATTTGTTCATACTATTAAACCTCTTTTAGTTTTGATAAGAAACTATTGTTTTAAAGATACAATTTTTTTTAAATAATAACAATAAGAAAATTCAACTTGAAATTTGTAAGTTTGCAAAAACAGGTGCCCGGAATTCAGATGAAAAAAAAATATTTTGTTATAAATAGGATGGAGGAGTACCGTTTATGTTAAAACTTTGACAACTGGAATATTGGAATATATAATAATAGCAAGATTTACTAAGGAGTTACATTTTGGACATTAAGAAAAAATCTGGCAAAATTGCGGCAAAAGTTGTACTTCCAATTTTTGGAATTTTAATATTATCAACACTTATGCTTGTTCTTATATTAGGTAAGACTGTAGAAAAACATTGGCTTGCAAATTCAAGACAAGCTTTAGGCAATTCTAAAAAAACTGTAGAAGATTTGATTAACGTAGAAATCGACTATACAGAATGCCTTGCAGATGAAATCGGCTCTTTGTATGAAATGTTTTATGAAAAAGTAGATACCCGCGATTTTTCAGATAAAATTTGCAAAATTATTGTAGAATCAATGGATGTTCAACATTTTGCGGTTCACGACAGAGATTACAATCTTGTTTCTCCGGAAAGATTTTCACACTATTCCGCACCTGTAGAATTACTTAAAAACGCTTTTAACAACATAGAATCAAATTCCCTGACATTTTCGGGCGGAAAATTCCTTGCCTGTTCTGTAAAACCTATAAAATCCAATGGAACTATTGTTGCTGTAGTAGAAGTTTGCACAGATCTTTCAGGTGATACATTAATTAATAGAATTCCGGACGCAGTCGGATGTGAATTTACAGTTGTAAAGGAAGACAAACGAGTTTTATCAACAATTGACGGCGTTGTAAATAAAAAAATTCTTCCGGAAATTTATGAAAATTTAAGAAAAGGAAAAAACTGGATAGGTCAAGTAAAAATTAATGAAGACGATTATTTAGGCTTTTACTGGACTTTAGGAAAAGAAGATCTTTCTTTGTTCATTGGTGAACCTATTGAAAATATGAACAGAGCTGTAAGAGCTGTCAATCTTTTAATTTTGATGGCTCAATCACTTGCCAACATTGTTGTTTTAGGATTTTCAATAGTTTTCATATACATATTTATTACAAAACCTTTGAAACGCGCAAACAATGCAATTGAAGGTCTTTCTTCCGGCGATGCGGATCTAACTTACCGTTTGCCTGAAAACGGTAATGATGAAATTACGGATTTGTCCCGCGGTGTTAATAAATTTGTGGGAATGCTGCAAAATCTTATGAAAGAAATTCATTTGGAAGCGCAGGAAGTTCATGGAGTAGTTTCTGAACTTGGAGCAACTTCACAGGAAACAGCAAGCGCAACTGCCGAAATTATGGCGAACATTGAGTCTGTAAAAAATCAGTCCAATACGCAGGCAACTGCTGTTTCTGATACAAATAAAATAATTTTGCAGTCAAACAGCAATGTTTCCGAATTGAATGACAATATTGTTGCTCAAACTTCCGATATAACGGAATCATCCGCAGCAATTGAACAGATGGTCGGAAACATAAATTCTGTAACAAAATCGACTTCGCAGATGTCTGATTTGTTTACAGAGCTAAAAGAACTTATATCTAAGGGTTCTAAAGATATTCAGACAACAACAGAAGTTATAAAAAGAGTTGAAGAAAAATCAAAGCTTTTGGCAGATGCAAATAATACGATTAAATCGATTTCCGCGCAGACAAATCTTCTTGCGATGAATGCAATGATTGAATCTTCACATGCCGGCGATGCAGGAAAGGGTTTTGCCGTTGTTGCGGATGAAATCAGAAAACTTGCGGAAGATTCCGGAAATCAGGCAAAAAGTATTGAAGAAAATATCAATGACATTACAAATTTAATAACAGAAGGCGGAAAACTTTCTGAACTTTCAATGGCAAGTTTTAAATCCATTGATAATCAGGTAAATGTTGTAGACCCGATTGTTATTCAAATTTCAAATGCAATGCAGGAACAGACAACCGGCTCTTCACAGATTTTGGAAGCGCTTACAAATATGAAAAACGAATCTGTAAAAGTTGATGAAAGCGCAAAAAGTTTGGGTTCAGGCGTTAATAAGATTTCCGAAGATATGACTTCTGTAAACGAAATATCTTCAACAATTTTGGGAAGTA
>CAYXDA010000195.1:0-2671 GCA_964463615.1 uncultured Treponema sp. | reverse complement strand
TTGCCGCATCCGTGTGCAATACGGGGCTGAACTATCTGCTGATTTTTGGAAAGCGTAAAAATTAATGAACGGATATATTCCGGAGCCGGAAGCGGAGTAAGCAAAATTCTTAGCGGGATAATAAAAATTCTTGATTTAAACTTTACGATTTCATTTAAGTCTGAATTTTTGTACGCAATTTTTGCAAGCGCTCCGGAACGCTGACCAAAAATTCTTGAACCCGGAGATACCGTTCTGTATGGAACTGAACCCCAAGCTGGAATAATTGTTGTTTCCGCTTCTTCAAATGCTGTTTCCAAGTCTGATTTCAGAGCAATTGCTTCCCGTTCGCCGGGAACAAAAATGTAAAAATTTGCGGCTGAAGAAGAAACTGACGGAGTATTTCCGAATGCTTTTGAAGAATAGCCGGACTGCTTATAATTTAAATTTTGCAGCGAAAGTCCTTTTTTTGTTTCCGCGTAATTTTTTATAAAAAAACTGTATAAAGCGCCTTGAAGACCTGTAATATTTACAGGATATAAAAGTTTTTCAGAAAAAAGCGAACTTAAAATGCTCTTTTCCGATTGCCAGTTTTTTAGTAAATTATAAAGAGAATTTGCTGATAATGTATTCATATTTTTATGCCGATAAATTAAGCAAGAAGTTCCAAATTGAACTGTTAGGGAGCACAAAATTGAAACGACTTTTTAAGATTATAGCAATATTATTTATTTTTGGACAGACTTTTTGTTTTGCGGAAAAAAATGACACTTCAATATATGATGATATGTCTGTATCGATAAAATATTACGACAGGACAATGTATTATCCTGGAAATGCGGATACAAATCCGGTTTTTGTTCATATTTCAATAAAAAACAATTCCGCAGAAACCATGCGTTTTAAACTTGCGGATGACAGAATGTTCAGCGTTGATTTTACTGCATACACAATAAAAAATTCGCAGCTTTCACAGACAGAAAAACTTATCAGAAAGCGAACTACAAATCAGACTGTTTATTTCAGAGAAATTTCTTTGGAAACTGGAGAAGAATATTCCTTCATTGAAAATTTAAAGGATTACATAGAAATTACAGAACCTTCAATTTATTATGTTGAACTTAAATTTTATCCTGAACTTTATAAGTCAAAATATCTTGAAGTTCCTTCGAACCGGCTTACACTGGAAATTCGACCTTCTCCTTCTGCGGCTTCTTCTTCATTTTTGCCGGTAAAAAACAAATCTGCCGAGCTTTTGAAACCGGAAGAAATTTCCCCTGATAAAGTTGTTGAGCAGACTATTATTGCTCGGCAAAAATCTTTGTGGGATCAGTATTTTCTTTATTTTGACGTGGAAGCAATGCTTCAGAGAAATGCATCGGCAAAGCGCAGATATGCTTCTTCTTCTGCGGACGAAAGAGCAAAAATGCTGAAAAATTATAAAGCGGACTTAATGCAGTCCAGAATTGACAATGATATTGTTGCTGTTCCTGAAAAATTCGAAATTGAAAAAACTGTTTATTCAAAAACAGAAGGAACTGTAACTGTTACAGAATGGTTCAAATATCCTAATTACCACGAAAAGAAAAGTTATGTTTATAAAGTCCGCCAGAGAGAAGGAATTTGGCAGATTTACGATTATACTGTAACTAATTTGGGAACTGAGTAATGAAAATTTTAATAATTTCAAATGATGAAGAAAAAAATTGTTCTGTAAACACTGCTCTTGAAAACAAAGGTTTTGATACAATTATTTATTCTGATTTTCTTAAGGCTATGGATAATTTTAAGGAAATCAGTCCGAATTTTTGTATTATAAATGCGTTGGATTATCCGCGACATTGGAAAATTTTTGCTCAATTCATAAAGTCTGATTTCGCACGAGCGAAGGCTTCCGTTATTCTTTTCGCGCCGGAAACTTTGTCTGAGGAAGAAAGAAAAAAAGCGGATTTTCTTGGTATAAAAGGCATTTTTACAGAAATCGGAGATTTTGGGTTGGAAAAACTTTTTAATTTTTTTGAACCGGCGGAAAAGAACGCAAACGTAGCTGAAAAAAAAGAAAAAGTTCGGAAACCTTCTCTTTTAGCAAAGATTGAGGCTTTGAATAATGAAAAGTGCTAAGGCAAAATTTTTCTGTGAAAATTGCGGGGCCGAAGTTCCGGAAAACTCAAAAATGTGCAAGAACTGCGGAAAATTTTTTATTTCTGTGCGTTGTCCAAATTGCGGAAGAATAGGAACCAGCAAAGAATTTAAAAAAGGTTGTCCCGATTGCGGTTATGCAACAGGAAAAGACAGTTCTGCGGTTGGAATTACCTCTGATAAAACATTAAAGCATGCCAGCGCGCTTAATCAGATATTTCGTTCCGCAGGTAGACGACATCCAAATAAATCAAAAAATGAATATTCCCTTCCGCTTTGGATTTATATTCTTACATTTTCAATGTTAATTGGCGTTATGATTGGTGTTTACAGTTGTATAAAAAGCCCATTGTATTGACCTAAAAACATTAATTTGTTAAATTTAGATTACTTGCCCGGATGGCGGAATTGGTAGACGCGCTAGGTTCAGGTCCTAGTGGGAGCAATCCTATAAGAGTTCAAGTCTCTTTTCGGGTAACTTTTTTTTGATTTGTTTAAAAATATAACAAATCAAAAAAAAGTTACCCGAAAAGAGACTTGAACTCTTATAGGA
>CAYXDA010000194.1:0-2694 GCA_964463615.1 uncultured Treponema sp. | reverse complement strand
AATACTTTAATATTTTTTTTAAGTTTAAATAAAATCTTTTTTTACGTTATCACAAATAAGATTTTTATTCCATATAGTGTTTAACACATCTAAAAAAAAACGCTAAAATTAAATTATGACTTTAGTTGAATTTCACAAATGGCTTGATAAATACTTAAATTTTGAAAAAACACAGACAAAAGGCATCTTTTGGCTTGATTCAATGCGTTTTTTGTGCAGCAAACTGGGAAACCTGCAAGATAAAATTCCTTGCATCCATATTGCCGGTTCAAAAGGAAAAGGAAGCTGTTCCGCAATGATTTCCAGCATAATCGAAGAAGCAGGATTCAAATGCGGTGTCTACACTTCTCCGCACATAACGGATTTCAGAGAAAGAATTGGCTCCGCGCACAGTTTTTTTGAAGATGAAATATATGAAAAATCAGCAGATGAACTCACATCGCTTGTTGATTCAATTCCGGTTGAAGAACTTCCGGGAAACCGGCGCCTTACATGGTTTGAACTTGTTACGGTATTCGCTTTTCTGTGCTTTAAAAACGCAAGGTGTGATTTTGCAGTTTACGAAGTGGGACTTGGAGGACGGCTGGATTCAACAAATATTGTAAAACCGCTCACAAGTGTTCTTATGCCAATTGAACTTGAGCATACAGAATTTTTAGGAAATACAATCAAAGAAATTGCAGGAGAAAAAGCCGGAATAATAAAAAAAGACATTCCAGCCGTCATTGCACCGCAAAACTATAAAGAAGCCGACGAAGTTTTTAAAGCGAAATGCGCGGAAACAAATTCCAAATGTATTTTTGTAAAAGACATAACAGAAAATCTTTCATACAAATACACCGAAAACGGAAAAATGAAAATCGACTTTTCGCTCTCACAAACTTCTTCCGCTCCGGCTTCCGTAACCGACATTTTTTCTGAAAAAATCAGAATCTCTGCAAACCTTAAACTTTTAGGAAAAGTACAGGCTTTCAATGCGGCAACAGCAGCTACGGCCATAAAAACCGCACTTCCGGAAATTTCAGAAAAAACAATAGAAAACGGACTTTCAAAAGCGTTTCTTCCGGGACGTTTTGAAATAAGAGAAAATTTTGTTCTTGACGGAGCTCATACAGTAAAAAGTATTGCAAATACATTAAAAACACTGAACGAAGTCTTTCCCGCTAAAAAATATCATCTTATTTTCGCATGCGCCGGCGACAAAGACATAAAAGATATCGTTCCTCTTTTCAAGAATGAATTTTCATCAATAATATTTACGCAACCCGCCTCTGTACGTCATTGCGATGCTTCGCTGACCTATAAGATTGCGCAGGAAAACAAAATAAGCGCGAATATAGAAAAAGATGTGGAATCTGCTGTAAAAACAGCAATTAAATACGCCGAAAATAAAGATATAATCCTTGTAACAGGTTCGTTTTATCTTGTTTCAGAAGTGAAGGAAATACTATGCGCTGTACAAAAGCAATAATTTATTCAGAAAACTTAAAACACAATATAAGGGAAATAAAACGCAACTTAAAAAAGAACGTAAAACTTTGTTGCGCTGTAAAAGCAAATGGTTACGGAAACGGCGGAATAAACGCCGCAAAAATCGCAGAAGAAATGGGAGCGGAATATCTTGCCGTTGCAACTGTTCAGGAAGGAATTGAACTTAGAAAAGCGGGAATAAAAACAAATATTCTTCTGCTTTCACCGTTCTGCCAGGAAGAATTTGAAGAACTCATTGACAATAAAATAACTCCTCTTGTTTTTGACTCTGAAATAATACAGGAACTGAACACAATTGCAGAAGATATGACCTGTGAAAAATATCCGGTTTTTCTTGCAGTTGACACAGGAATGGGAAGAATCGGATGCATGCCGGAAGAAGCTGAAAACTTTGCAAAAGAGATAACCGGAACTTCAAGTTTGCGCCTTGCCGGAATGATAACGCACTTTGCAGTCAGCGACGGAATTTCCGAATCAGATGTTGAATACACAAAAAAACAGTTTGAGCGTTTCAAGTTTGCAACAGAAAGCGTAAAAAAGGCGGGAATCAACCCGGGAATAAGGACTTGTGCGGCAAGCGCGGCAGGAATAGCAAATCCCGAATATCAAATGGATATGGTTCGGCCGGGAATTATTCTTTACGGATATTATCCGGATAAAGTTACAAAAGATTATCTTGAATCAAAAAACATAAAACTCGACTTAAAACCTTTAATGCAGCTGGAAACAAATGTTGCCGCAATCAGGCGGTTTACACCCGGCCGCTCTGTTTCTTACGGAAGAACATGGACCGCTGAAAAAGAAACAGACATTGCAGTGCTTCCGATTGGATATGCGGACGGACTTTTACGAAGAAATTCACCGGGACTAAAAGTTTCCATAAACGGAAATGCCTATCCGATTGTAGGGCGCATTTGCATGGATCAATGCATGGTTGATATCGGATTAAACAACAAAGATGTAAAACGCTGGGATAAAGCAATAATTTTCGGTCCAAAAGACAAAGGAGCTGTTTTTGATGCTGAGGACATTGCAAAAATGAGCGGAACAATCAGCTATGAAGTAATGACTTCTGTTTCTTACAGAGTTGAAAGAATAGTTATGTAATTGAAAATAAAAAAAATTCTCAATAAAAACATCACAAACAATAAATTATTCTGTAATTTATTGAGAAGAACTGTATTTTCATATATAATAGTATAT
>CAYXDA010000193.1:0-2833 GCA_964463615.1 uncultured Treponema sp. | reverse complement strand
CCTTGTTTATAAATAAAATCCGTATATTTTATGCGAATTATAAAATATCAAAATATAGTAAAATAATATATCAATTATTCTTGTTTTTGGTCAACATACTTTTTTTCATACTGTCAAAAATAGAAATAAGATTTTCAGGAAGTTCATTATTTTTATCATTTTTGTTTTCAAATTTTTCATATTTTTTTAATATCATTTCATCTTCATCAAGTTTTCTTTTTTCTTTTTCATTTTCTTTTCTAAATTCTTCTTCATAATTTATATTCAATAAAGTTGCATTGCTTCCTTTTGTTCTAAAAACAATTCCTTCAATTTTTGTTTCCGGAACATACATTTTTAAGCCTTTTAAAATAAATTTCGTATAAAATTGCATCATCTGCGACCATCCCGGATGATCTGTTTCTACAAGCAAAACTCCATTTTTTACATCGATAATGGAACTATGTTCATACAATTTTTGTCCAAAATTTTCATCGCCAGCACGATTTATCTTTGTGATTACAGTTTTCCAAGCAGAATAGAATTTGTTATTTTTTTCTAACATTGATTTTTCAATATTGGAAAATGTTATACTTACCATTTCTGAACTATCTATTATTTCACTATTCATACCATTCACCGTTTTTTATTTTATAAATTTTTGTATTTTCTTTCATATAAAGTTCATACGGTTCGCCTGGTAAAAAAGTACAAAAAAGCTGATCATAATCAGGAATCAAACTTGTTATTTTTTTTCTTTTTTCAGGATCAAGTTCCAACATTACATCATCCATTAAAAGAACAGGTTTTATTCCTGTAATTCTTGTATAATAAACCGATTGAGCAACTCTTAAAAGCAAAGAAATAAGTCTGCATTGACCTGTAGATGCTGTAGGAACAAACTGTTTTCCATCTTTAAAAAAAACTATTTTGTCACGATGAGGACCAGAAAGGGTAGTTTCCATTATTTTATCCTGATCGCGTTTATTTTTAAGAATTTCTAAAACATCATTCATTGAGGGAAATTTAGTTCCGATATCCTGTTTTATTTCTTTCCAACTTGGAATATAAGAAATTGTTACATTTTCAATTCCAGAAATTTGTTCATAAAGTTTTCCGAAAATTTCATTAAACTGAAAAACAAGTTTTTTTCTTTTCAGTTGAACTTCAAGACCTTTTTGCGCAAGTTGAAAATCATAAATATCCAGCATTTCATATTTTCTGTCTTTCAAAAGCAAATTTCTGGTTTTCAATATTTTTCTATAATTTCTTAAATCATCAATATAAAGTTCGTCATACATCGACAAAGATTGATCTAAAAAAAATCTTCGGAATTCAGGTTCTCCTGTAGCAAATCTCATATCATCATGACAAAAAACAACACAAGGAATTGTATTTATAAGTTCTTTTCTGTCTTTTATTCTTTTTAAATTTTTTTCAATTATTTTTTTTCCCTTATCATAAACAATCTTTATATTTTGAGTATTTTCTTTTTCATTTGTATATAAGGAATTAATTGAAAAATTATGTTCGCCTTCCTTTATTATTTGAGAATCCGTATGAGTTCTAAAAGATGAACCGTAAGCAGAATAATAAAGCGCTTCTAAAAGATTACTTTTACCTTGTCCATTTTCGCCGACAAAATAAACCTCTTTTGAATTAAGGTCTATTTTATCATTTTTAAGATTGCGAAAATTAAATAAAGAAACAGAAAGAAACGGCATTTTTAAATTTTAGCCATTTATATTCATTGGCATAATTATATGAAAGAAATCTTCAGCCGGTTCCGGACGTAAAGTTATAGCTCTCATAACTTCTGTAAATTCAAAAACAACATTTTCTGCGCTTATATTTTTCAAAGGTTCAGAAACATAGCGGCTATTAAGTGCTATTGTTATTTCGTTTCCATCATAACGGCAAGGAATTTCTTCATCAGCAGTACCGATTTCTGATTCAGGAGAAGTAAGAATTAAAGCTCCAGGAGTAACCTTAAAAAGAACTCTATTAACTTTTTTATCAATCATAATTTCTATGCGGCGCAAAGCGGCTTCCAAATCGCTTTTATTTACACCGAAGCTAAAATTCTGATGTTCTGGAATAACTTTCTGATAATTAGGAAACTGTCCTTCCAAAAGTTTGGAAGAAAATTCATAACTTCCAAATCTTACAAAAATTAATTTATCTACAATAGAAAGCTGAATATTTCCTTCTTCTGGTGCATTTTTTAAAATACATCTAAGAATTTTTGTAGGAACAATAGAAGATTCAAAATCTATTCCGTTTCCAAAATCTTTTTCCGCATAAGAAAGACGTCTTGCATCAGTCGAAACCATAACGAATTTTCCGTCCTTCTTTGTAAAATAAACGCCCGTCATAAAATAACGGTTCGTATCATCAGAAACAGAAAATATTGTATGCTGAATCATTTCTTTAAAATCTTTTGAAGGCATTTCAAAGAACGGAACATTGTTTGCTTCCGGAATTTCTGCAAATTTTTCGCTTGCAATACTTTTCAACTGAAATTTTACTTTCTTAGAAACCGGTTTGATTGTAACTTTTATATCTTGCTGTTCAAATTCAATTTCTCCAGAAGGTAAAGAAGAAAGAATATTGCTGAATTTATCGCAAAAAATAGTTGTACTTCCTTCTTCTAAAATATCTACCGGAATATTTGTTATAAAATTCACAGAAGTATCAGATGCTTTTATTGTTAAAGTATTATCTTTTGCTATTAAAAGTATATTTGAAAGTATAGAAATTGGACTTTTATTTGTAATAATTTCCTGAGCAATAGAAATTTCTTTCATCATTGAATCTCTATCAAACGTGAATTTCATTTTGAACTCCTTTTTGT
>CAYXDA010000192.1:0-2844 GCA_964463615.1 uncultured Treponema sp. | reverse complement strand
GGGTTGAGTTATGCTACTTTAGGACTTCCTAAAGAAAGTATTCAGTATTTTACTGAAGCTCTGCTTGTAAGAGAATCTGATTCTTTGCTTCTTTCTATAGCGGAACAGTATTATAAGTTGGGACAGCTTTCTGTTGCAAAACAGTATTTATATAGAATTGCCAATGATTGCAAAGATGATAGTCTTGTCTTGAAGAGTATGAATCTTCTTGGTTTGATTTATCTTGACGAAGACAAACTTGATGAAGCGCAAAAAGAATTTGAAGGTATTTTGCAAAAAAATGAAAATTCTGGTGACGCTTATTACGGTCTTGGTGTAATATATGAAAAGAAAGGCGAACTTGTAAAAGCCCGTGCGGAATGGCGAAAAGCATTGCGTGTTCAGGTTAATCATCAGGGTGCGCTGAAAAAAATGGCTGACTATAATTAGTACATCTTTATAGTGTTTGAGATGTTTAAAAAAAATACAAAAGAATCCGGGAGGATTTATGGGTTTCTTTGATAGATTTTCTACAGATGTAGGTATTGACCTTGGCACTTGCAACACTTTGATTTATGTTCGGGGAAAGGGTATTGTAATTGATGAACCTTCTGTTGTGGCTGTTGAAAAAGGCACTAAACGAATTCTTGCGGTTGGTTCGGAAGCTAAAAATATGCTTGAAAGAACTCCTTCAAACATTATTGCTATCAGACCGCTTGCAGATGGTGTTATTGCAGATATAGACAGCTGCGAAAGAATGATAAAGTATTTTATTCAGAAAATTACTCCGAAGCATCAGATTTTTAAATCTTTGCGGATGAAAGTCGGAATTCCTTCTTGTGTTACAGATGTTGAGCGACGTGCTGTAATTGAGGCGGCTTTAAGAGCCGGTGCAAAAGAAGTTGAAGTTATTGCGGAATCTTTAGCCGCTGCAATCGGTGCGAAAATTCCTATTTATGAACCTGCCGGTCATATGATTTGCGATATTGGCGGTGGTACAGCTGAAGTTTCTGTAATTTCTCTTGGTGGAATGGTAATAACAAGTTCCATTCGTGTTGGTGGCGACAAATTCAATGAAGCGCTGGTAAAGCACGTAAAGAGCGTTCATAATCTTATAATTTCATTGCAGGCTGCTGAGCGGCTTAAAATTCAGATTGGAAACGCATCTGCTGATAAAACTATAGAAAAAATGGAATTGAAGGGAACTGATGCTATTACAGGTCTTCCGCGTCGTCTTGAAATTGACAGCGTTGAAGTTCGGGAAGCTTTGAAGGAACCTGTAAAACAGATTGTTGAAGAAATTAAAAGTGTTATCAGTCAGACACCGCCGGAACTTGCTTCTGATATTATTGATCGCGGTATTGTTATGACAGGCGGAGGTTCAATGTTAAAAGGCCTTCCTAAACTTATTTCAAAAGAAACTGGAGTTCCTGTTATTCTTGTTGAAAATCCGCTTGAATGTGTTGCATTGGGCGCTGGCGAGGCATTTGAACTTTTCAAGGATATGTCTTCGGACCGTTCTGTTTACGATAGTCTTAATGACTGATAAATATGGCTGTAAAAAGTAAATTTTCGCTAAAACTTTCAGAACTGCTTCTCATTGTATTTGTGCTGATTTCCGGTGTGATGCTGGGGTTCAGTTCCGGAAGTTTTGTGCTGAACTTTAAGAAAATAGGATTTACCGTTCTTTCAACTGTTCAGTCCGGAATTTATAAAGTTACAAGCGGAATTGGCGATACTTTTGGGGCTGTCCGTGAACTTGGCAAACTTAGAAAAGATTATGCTGAGCTTACTAAAAAGTTGGAAGACTATGAGCAGATGCGCAGAAGCAATGCTGAAATCCGCAAGGAGAATGAAAGACTTCTTGAGCAGCTGAACTTTACAATTTCTCTTGAAGAAAAAAATTATCCGGCGCAAATTATAAGCCGTGATTCAGATAATCTGTACGCATATTTTACAATAAACAGAGGCAGTTCTTCCGGAATAAAAAAGAATATGCCGGTCATTGCGTATCAGAACGGAAATTCCGGACTTGTAGGAAAAATTGTTCAGGTTGGTGCCGTTACAAGTATTGTAATGCCAATTTATAACTTGAACTGTACGGTTTCTGCCAGAATTCAAAATTCACGGGATTTAGGGCTCGTTTCCGGCAACGGTAATGAAGATTTGCCGCTTTCAATGAAATATATAAAAAAAAGAGTTCTGGAAGAATTGCATTACGGAGATGTTGTTGTTACTTCCGGTGAAAACAACAATTATATGCGCGATTTGCCTATAGGCTCGATTTCAAAAATTTCAGTTATTGATTATGATTCTTCCCTTGATATAGAGTTGACTCCTATTATAGATTTTTCCAGACTGGAAACTGTTGTTGTTGTAAATATGCGCGAAATAAATGATGCAAGGAAATAAAATATGCTGAAAATGATGTCTTTTTCTACTCTTATAATTATTTGTCTTGCAATGATAGAAACAACTATTCTTTCAAACATCATGTTTTTGCCGGCAATTCCGGATATGGTTCTGCTTGCGACTGTTTATGTCGCAATGATGAACGGACGCTCTTTCGGTGTTGTTATCGGTTTTATTTCCGGTCTGATTCTTGATTGGATGACTGGTTCACCTTTCGGTTATAATTGTCTTTTAAGAACAATTATTTGCTACGGTGCAGGCTTTTTTTGCGGAACTTTAAATTTCAAAGGTTTTTTTATTCCTGTTTTAATAGGTTTGGGTGCAACTTTTCTTAAAGTTTTTATTACTTGGCTTATGACATTATTTTATCCGAACACAGTTTTGAATTATAATATTATTTCTATGAATTTTTTCTTTGAACTTTTATTCAATTCAATTTTATGTCCGGTTATT
>CAYXDA010000191.1:0-2905 GCA_964463615.1 uncultured Treponema sp. | reverse complement strand
GCCATTTACAATTAATCAGGTAATTAGTCAGCAGGAGAACATAGATTATGATGAGATCGCTTTATTCTGGAGTTTCTGGTTTGCAGAATCATCAGACAAAAATGGACGTAATTGGCAACAACATTTCTAACGTAAACACAACTGGTTTTAAACGCGGACGTGTAAATTTTCAGGATATGATAAGCCAGCAGGTGGCGGGAGCTGCCAAACCGACTGAAGAACTTGGTGGTGTGAACCCTAAAGATGTCGGGCTTGGTATGACAGTCGCAACTATTGAACAGGTTTTTACACAGGGAAATCTTCAGTCAACAGGAGTTTCTACTGATGTTGCCATTCAGGGAAACGGATTTTTTATCTTGAAAGACGGTGAGGAAAATTTTTACACAAGAAACGGTCAGTTTGGACTTGACAGAGACGGAACTCTTGTGAATCCCGCTAACGGTCAGCGCGTTCAAGGTTGGATGGCCAGAGATCTTAATGGTGAACAGATTGTTCAGACTGCTGCAACTCCTACAGATCTTGTGGTTCCGGTTGGTTCAAAAGATCCTGCAAAAGAAACTTCCAATGTTCTTTTTGCCTGCAACTTGAATAAAAATACTCCGGAAATTCTTGAAGGCGCAAGCGAAAGCGACATTGCAAAAGGAACTTGGGGAACAGAACAGAAAATTTATGATAGTTTTGGAAATGAACATTTGCTTTCTGTTTCTTTTACAAAAGTACCTGGTGTTCCGAATTCTTGGCAGGCAACTGTAAATGTTGATTCGGATAACGCTGATTTTACGCAGACAAGAATCGGTTTGGGAACAACAGATGGAGTTCAGAATTCATTCATTGTTAATTTTGATAATTATGGACAGCTTGCAAGTGTTGAAGATTCTGCGGGAAATCTTTCTAATCCGGAAGGTGAAATTGTTCTTCAGACTTCTTTTACAGTTCCAAATGCTAATGCTGATGAAAACGGAAATCCTTACCGTCAGACATTTAATATTAACCTTGGAACAATCGGAAGCATGAAAAATACTATTACACAGTCTGCTTCTAAATCTACAACAAAAGCATACAGTCAGGACGGATATACGCTCGGCTATCTTGATAACTTTAAGATTGATTCTACAGGAACTATCACAGGTGTTTATTCAAATGGAACAAACCGTGTGATTGGTCAGTTGGCTCTTGCGACTTTTGCAAATGACCGCGGTCTTGAAAAAGCCGGCGATAACACTTACGTGGAAACAAATAACTCCGGTCAGGCAAATATAGGCGAGTCTGGTGTTGCAGGAAAAGGTTCGCTTTTAGCCGGTGCACTGGAAATGTCCAATGTTGATCTTTCTGAGCAGATGACAGATATGATTGTAACACAGCGCGGTTTCCAGTCCAATGCAAAGACAATTCAAACTGCGGATACTCTTTTGGAAACTGTTCTTAGTTTGAAGCGATAATAGGAAAAACAATTGAACCTGGAAAATAATATGATTTTTCAGGTTTGAATAAACAAAAAAGAGCTGTTTAATAAGTTTAGAACGTAGCGGTATTGAGGTTTTTGAAATGATCTTGCCGCTATTATGGTGGTTGCTTGCGCTTCTTACAGGATGGCGGCTGACCACCGGTTTTTATTCTTACTTGAACAGCTCTTTTTTTTGTTTTTTAATTTTTAAAGTTGAATCCTATGCCGGCTGACCAATAATTTGTTTTTGCATTGTAAGCGCCGTTAAGTGTAATCTGGAATTTCAGAAGACTGATTCCTAAGCCGCCAAAAAATTGTGTTGCCATTGTATCCGAACTGAAGTCTGTTGTTTTGCTGCTGCTGTCTTTGTCGCTGAAAGCGTTTTCGATGGTTTCTATTCCATTTTTTGTTTCATAATTCCAGTCGTATTTATTAATGTAGCGCGACATAAAAAGTTTTACACCGATATAAGGTTCAAATACAAGAAGTTTTTTTGAAGCCTGAACCTGTGCAAATATTGTATGTGTTGTGGAAGAAAGGCTTACGGCGCTGTCTAATGTTGACGGTACAGAAACAGAGGCAACGCTTATATCAACTTGTTTTGACATTTCAAAATCAAAGCCGATGTCGGAATAAATATAACCTGCGCCTGCACTGATTTTAGGAAGGAAAAGGCTTCCCTTGTAAAGTTCATATCTTAAATCAACACCAACTGTCGTATAATTCAAGCCGAATTTAAAATCATCTGCGGAAATGTCTTTTAATGAATCGTTAAGTGTTGTGATTCCGTAAACTCCAAGGTCGAACGGAAGAATTATTCCGCCTATTCGCAAATTAAATGCTGCAGATGGAATTGGAAGCGTTGACGGCAAGTCAAAATCAATTGTAAACGAGTTTTTTGGATCTGCCTTCTTGTATGAAGCCTGGATTCCGTCTGCAAGAGTTTGAACCGCATCAGTAAAAGTTGCAGTTTCTATGAATGTGCCGGAAAAAGAAAGACCTGCTGTAAAGTGCAACGGAATGGAAGGAAATAATTTTCCGATATATGCATCCGGCTGTGCTCCTAAAAGCGATGAGTTTTCAGGCAGAACATCAGAAAATAAATTTGTAATATCATCAAATGCTCCGGAGATTGATTTTCGGCTGTCAGCTTTGTTTTCTTCGATTTTATTGTTTAGTTCTTCCGAAATTGAAATTTTACTTGGATCTGTTGTTTGCGAGGTTGCCGCAAAAACAAATAGTGTTGAAACAATAAAAGAAACTATAAATTTTTTCATTTTCATCTCCTGGTTTGTAGAGTTGTTTAATTCTACAATATAATTAGTAAAAGTGCAAAAAAAAAGACATTCACAAAGGAATGTCTTTTTTTTGCCACCGGTTGGAATCGAACCAACGACACGCAGATTTTCAGTCTGCTGCTCTACCGACTGAGCTACAGCGGCGTGTTGATGTTCTTAATAA
>CAYXDA010000190.1:0-2939 GCA_964463615.1 uncultured Treponema sp. | reverse complement strand
AATCTTCATTATATATTTCAATTTTTTTCTTTTTTGAAAGCAATGAACGCAGCCAAAGAAAAAACTTGTAAACGACAGATTCGGATCTTAGTTTTACATCCAAAGTAAAATCACCCGAATCTTCGCGCAAAGGCTGCAGCAACGGCAACGCCTGCTCTCTGTTCTGATTAATTTTTGTAAGCAAATATTTTCGCTCTTCCGATGTAATACCTGCAACAAGCTCATCAAAAGAAGTTCTGCGCTGATTTTCGTTCATAAAATACCTGATGTAAAATTATAAAATAATACTGTATTTAATTCAAACTTTTTTACAAAGTTGATATAATTATTTTTCATAAAATAAAATCCGCTTTTTAAGATTGTGCCGAATTATCCATAAATTCTAAAATTCTGAAAAAAGTCGGTTTTATATTTTTTATCAAGAGGAAAAAAATGGAACAAGCTTCTAACAGTGAAATAGTTCTTCAAATTCTTGTGTCAGTCGGAATTATTGTTATGGCGGCAAAATATCTTGGCACTTTAGCAAAAAAACTTGGTTTTCCACAAGTTGCCGGAATGATTATCGCCGGACTGCTCCTAAGATTTTTACCATGGTTCAACAATTTCGGACAAAACGCTCCGGGAACTCTTTATGGCGAAACAGACAGATTCATTTCTTTTATGTCTGAAATTGGCGTCATTCTTATTATGTTCAGCGCCGGTCTTGGCACCAACCTAAAATCCCTGATAAAATCCGGTGTAAAATCAACAATAATCGCACTCTGCGGCGTTCTTGTCCCGCTTATTATGGGAACAATCATGGCGCTTTGCTTCTGGGGCTTCGACGGATTCGGAACTCAGAAGTTTTACAAAGCAATGTTCATAGGAACAATTCTTACCGCAACATCAGTAAGCATTACTGTAGCAACACTTCAGGAATTAGGAAAAATAAAAACTGATTTGGGACAGACAATTGTTAGCGCGGCAATAATCGATGACGTATTCGGAATTATTGCACTCACAATCGTTCTGGGAATAAGTTCCGGAACGGGCGGTATTTTAATCACATTGGGAAAAACCATTCTTTTCTTTGTGGCCGCAATAATTTTCGGCTTTATTGTTTTCCGCGTATTCAAATGGTACGACAGAAGACACCCGCATTCGCGAAGAATTCCTATCTATGGTCTTGGAATTGCGCTGATTTTTGCGTATGCCGCAGAAAAATTTTTTGGAATTGCAGATATTACAGGCGCTTATATTGCCGGTGTAGTTTTCTGCTCCTTAACCGACGCTCCTTACATGGAACAAAAAATAGATATAAATTCCTACATGATTTTCAGCCCGCTCTTTTTTGCAGGAATCGGATTAAAAACTGATCTTTCCGGAATGAATTTGTCTTTGCTCTGGTTCAGCATTGCATTTGTTATAGTCGGTTGCGTTGCAAAATTGATCGGCTGCGGCATTTCATCAAAAATTTTAGGCTTCAGCTGGGACGAATCTTACAAAGTCGGCTTAGGAATGATGGTTCGAGGAGAAGTTGCGCTTATTGTCGCTCAAAAAGGACTTTCTGTAGGAATCATAGAATCAAAATACTTTGCTCCTGTAATTCTTTTAATCATAATTTCTTCAATGACAGTTCCGATTCTTCTAAAAAAATCTTTTTCAGAAGAAAAACAAGAAATTTCAAATCCGTAACAAAAACTTTTCAATTTTGCATAAAAAGCTTAAATTGAATATCAGTAAGGGCGTTCTTTTTTTGTGGTTTCGGAAACCTCAACCACAAAAAAAGTCGCTATGTCCGGGGTTCCGCTACGCTCATTGCTCCACTCCGTTCCGCAACGCGCCTTACGGCGCGCCCCTCCCAGCGCTAACGCATTTTCCGCCGCTTTCCATCAGAAACAAAAATATTTTTCCATTATTTTTCAAATTTATTTCCGAAAATATCTTTCCTGAACATATATAATATTCAGGAGTTTTTATGAATTTAAAAAAAGAATTAACACCTTTGGAAAAATGGAACAGGCTTACCCTTGCAGACAACTTTATATTCTGCAAAGTTATGGAAGATAATCCGGATATCTGCAAGGAACTTCTTGAACTTCTTCTGAACATTAAAATAGAGCGGCTGGAAATTCCTCTTTCGGAAAGAACTTTCAAAACAGACTTCGATTCGCGTGGCATCCGATTTGATGTTTACGTCAAAGACGCAAACGGGCGTTCCTTCGACATCGAGATTCAAACGACGCACAGCACTACGCTTTCAAAACGCGCCCGCTATTATCAGGGACTTATGGACGTAGACAATTTGCATTCCGGCTCAGACTTCAGTGCGCTTAAGGAAAGTTACGTTATTTTTCTATGCCTTGGAGATGCATTCGGAAAAAATCTTCCTGTTTACACGTTTGAATACACTTGCAAGGAAGATTCTAAAATCAAAATGAACGACGGAACTACAAATATCTTCTTTAATGCAAAAAACTATGATAAAATGAAAAGCGAAGAACTAAAGGCGTTTTTCAAATATCTTTGCGGAAAAGAACCATCCTCATGCTACACAGACAAGCTTTCCGCAATTGTCGAACGCGCCAAACACAATGCTCAATGGAGGCACCGTTTTATGACTTGGGAACAGGAAATGAAATATCAGTCGGAAATGAGGGCACAAGAACTGGCAAAAGATATAGCAAAAGATATGGCCGAAGATATGGCTAAAGATATGGCTAAAGATATGGCAAATGAAAACACAATCAACACTGCCAAAAGATTCATAGAAATGGGAATTACACCCGAAAAGATTGCAAAAGGCACTGGGCTTTCCCTGAATACGGTTTTAGAACTACAGAAAGAAATTGAAACATAAAAACACAGTTCATCAGCCGGCGCGTTTTTGATTGGACACAAAAAACACCATCCCTCTCTCCGCCGACAACTGGACAAGATACCAACGTTGCATCCGCAAC
>CAYXDA010000189.1:0-2980 GCA_964463615.1 uncultured Treponema sp. | reverse complement strand
ATATAGAATATAATAAAAAATCCCTGCAAGAAAAACAACCTGCAAGGATTTTCTATTAAAGATTTACCTCATAATTCCAATATAATAAGAATGACGAATCAAATCCAAAATCACTCTTCAATTTATGCAGCTTTTATCGCAATACGTTTAGGAGTTTCCGCCTTTTTCCTAGGAATGCAGACTGTCAAAACACCGTTCTTGAACAAAGCAGAAATATTTTCGCTGTCCGCATCTTCCGGCAAAGAAAAACTTCTGCTGAATTCAGAAACACCCCTTTCGCGCAACAACCATTTCGGCTCTTCAATTTTTTCAGAATTTTCAGCCGTTCCGCTCTTTTCAGATTTTACAGCTTCCGGTTTCTCTGCATCTTTTTCCTCTTTTTTAGAAGAAATTGTCAAAGTATTGCGTTCAAGCCGGATATCAACATCATTTTCGGTTCTGCCCGGCAAATCCATTTCCAAAGTATAAGAATTTTTATTTTCCTTTACATCAACATTCGGAACAAAACCAGCGCGATAATTTCCGCAATAACCATCATTCAATCCGTCAAAAAGTGAATCCAAAAGTGAAAGTCCGTTCATCATAATCGTGCCTCCTACAGCATTTTAATTTTAATTTTAATTTCAATTCAATCTGAAAGTTTTTTTGCTTTCACAATATAATTATGCAAGAACCGTGCCAACTTTTTTTATTTTTAATATTTTAAAGGGAAAAGCCTTTCCCTACGGCCGCACTTCGTTGCGTCCTACCCTTTCTACGGGGGCAAAATTGAATTTGCCGCCTGCCCCCGTAACGCCCCAAAAACCAGCAAAAGAATTTATTCAAATACAAGAGTGTTTTCAGCCTGACTTTTTATAAATGCGTAATTTTTCATCTATGAGTAAAAAATACTCATTAAAAATGAGTAAAATTTACACATTTTTTCATTTTTACAGATTTATCTGCTTTTAGTTAATTTTTTACTGGATTTTTTTTAAATCTGAATTATTATATTTAAAGAAGAATGTTTTACAGACATTCAAAAATACATCAAGCTGGAGGCGCAACTATGCATGAAAAATTCGGATTAAATCAACCAGATTTTGAAAAAATGGTAAATGACCATGAATATCAGACTTTGGCAGACAAACTAAAGGCAAGTTACGAAAGCGCAAAAATTCGCGAAGGCGAATACGAATCAACATTAAAATGGCTAAGAGAGTCAGCTAAAATGCACGGACTTTCAATCAAGTAAATCTTGAAAAAGCATAAAAAATAGGAGCAGTTTTTATAGATTGTCTATAGAACTGCTCCTATTTTTTTATTCCGCCCAAACAAATAAATCCGCGCAGTTCCGCTCACCGCCGGAAATTTCAATCGCCTGCCCGGTACAGAATTTATTTGTAACTGTCATAAAATAACACCAATCAGCGGCTTCTTCGCTGGTCATCCACCTTTTCAAAGGCGTTACATCCATTATCTTTTCCCAAAGTTTTGAGTTTTCCATAACAGGAGCGTTAAGTTCCGTCAAAACTCCTCCAAAACACAAAGAATTGCACGTGGCTTTAAATTCATTTGCAAGTTTTATCGCACAATTCTTCATATATCCGTTAACACCCGCCTTGGATGCAACATAAAAAGAAAATTCATTACCTGTCAACGCAGAAACAGAACTGTTAAAAAGCACAGATTTTATAGAATTCTGAAAAGCATATTTTTCCGTAACATTCATAGTTCCCAAAAGATTCACTTTCACATCGTTTTCTGTTCCGCTTTGAATTCCGGCATTGTTCACTAAGATTTCAATATCCGCAATATCCGGCAAAGTTTCTTTCTTGCAAATATCCGCAACAAAATGCACATAATTTCCGCTTTCTGCAATATCGCCGGAATCAATTTCAGAAAAACCGGATTTTCTGCAACTTATTGAATCTTCCAGCAAATCAATTCCAAAAACTTTATGCCCTTCCGTTAAAAATTTTATTGCAGCCGCTCTTCCAATTCCTTTAGAACTTCCCGTTATAAGAACATTCATTTTTCACTTTTCCTTCTTTTTCTGTATTCAATGTATTCCTGCCCTACATTTTCGCTTTCCCAATTTTTTACGATTTTATAACCAAGACCGCTGAAAACCACTTCCGCTAAAAGTTCAAAAAAAGCACCAATCAAAGAGCAAGCAATCACCTGAGTCCATGACCAGCCAAAAAAGATTTTAGAAACAACTGTAGCAAAAATAAAATTATCCGCAAACTGGGCGATTATCGTGGAAATATACGAACGCGCCGCAAAAACAAAAAATCCGTCACTGTCTGAATGGCGCAAAATAATTTTTCCTATTAAAGAATTCAAAAACGCATTTATAATAGAAGAAACCATAAAAGCAAGCGCCGAACCAAGCACAACATACCAGGAACCGCCAAATGTCGCGTTAAGCGCATCGTTCACTTGAATGTTGCCTGTAGAATAAAATTCGCCCCACATTCCGGAAGTTTTGGAAAGCAAAGCAAAAATTCCGCAAAGTGCAAGATTTACTAAAAGCGCAACAGAAGAAACTTTTATACTGGCCTTTGCGCCAAGCCGCTTGCAAATCACATCCATGCACAAAAACATAATCCAGCTGAAAACAAAACCGCAGTCAAGCGCAATGTATTTAAAATGGAAAAGCTCTTTGTTTGCCATAAGATTTGCACAAACAACCGAAAGAAAAAAAAACGCTACAGTAAGGGAAGGAATGTTCCTAAGAAGAATTTTCAGATCGGCAAATTCTTCTTTAATAAAACTGTGAAATTTTTTCATTCCACGCCTCCTTAAGAATTTTAATTTTTTACGCGCAGGAGTTTTGAGGAATCATAAACTGCGCAGAATAAAATATATCAGTTTTTAACTTACTAGCAAAGTCCAAATTCATCTAAATTCAAATTTAGTAAAATTTAAACTGTCAAAAAATTTAAACAACTTATTAACGAATTAAAATAAAATTTATTCTTAACAAGATGTATAC
>CAYXDA010000188.1:0-2985 GCA_964463615.1 uncultured Treponema sp. | reverse complement strand
CGGAAATACTTCCGATTTGGATAAACTTGATTCAGAATTTAAAGCGGCGGATGCAGTTCTTTTTGCCGGTGATTTTTGTGAATGTTTTAAAACAGAAACTTCAAAACCGGTGCTTGATGCGCTTGTAAAAAAACACGATGAAATTTATGCCGTTTTAGGAAATTGCGACGAGCCGGAATTTATAGAAGAACTTGAAAATTCAGGTATAAATGCGGAACGGACTTTAAATTATACAGGCGGAATTGCAATTGTAGGTTCCGGCGGAGGAAGCAAATTTACAGGAAAAACTCCTAATGAACGCGAAGAGGATGATTTGCTTTCTGATTTTGATATTTTAAATCATAGCGAATTTGACGGTGAATATTCAAATGTAATTCTTATAAGCCATAATCCGCCGAAAAATACAAAATGTGATGCCGTTAATGCGGATTTACATGCAGGTTCTGAAAAATTCCGCGCTTTGATTGAAGAAAAGCAGCCGCTTGCTGTTGTTACAGGTCATATTCACGAGGGAGTGGGAACAGACAAAATCGGCGGAACATTAATAATGAATTCCGGAAGTTTTGGCGAAAACGGAACTTACGGTATTCTGGAAGCGGAAAAACTGAACGGAAAGTGGCAGATTAAAACTGCGGAAATACGTTCTGTTCGCTAGTTGTTTTTTTTGTTTTATTCGCTGACTTTGATTTCTTTGTAAGACTGGGCGATTCTGAATCCGAAGAATCTGTAACATTCGTTCGGATCGTAGTAAAAACGTTCGGCTGTTGCGCATGATGTTGCATCTGAAGCAAAGCAGCCGCCGCGACTTACTCTTGAACCGCTGTATTTCGGACCGGCTTCAAATTCTTTATCTTTTTGCTCTTCATAATCGCTGAACCAATCCCAGCAGAATTCAAGCATATTTCCGGACATATCAAAAATTCCGGCGGCGTTTGGATTTCCTGTTCCGGGGGCCGGCGGCGCGTCTTCTCTGAATGGCGTTCCGGCAGTTCCTACCGTCATTGATTCATCTGCGTTTTCGCTGGTCCAGGCATATTTTGCAGTTTCATTATTATCTTGGACGGCAGTCAGTGCTGAAAAATCTGAAAAATCGCCGCTTGCATTTGCTCCGCTCTGCATTCCGTTCTTTGACCAGCGGGCGGCATATTCCCATTCAGCTTCTGTGGGAAGTCTGAATCCGTTTGCATTAAAATTGCACTCTGCAAGGTCGCACTTTGCAGTTTCCGCCGAATTTCTTAAGATTTCGCCATTGTAGTAATAGCAAGGTTCAAGACCGCAATATTCGCTGAACGCATTGCACCATACAATTGCGTCGTGCCAGCTTATCATCGCTACCGGTTGACCAAAACCCTTTTTTGTAGGAGCTTTGCCCCGCCTTGCCATTGAGCCTTCCTGGCCTGGATTCTGAAAGTTGTAACCTTGCTTTTCCGCATCTTTTCTGACTAAATACCAGAGCGAATATGGAGTTTCGTATTTGTTTATAGAAAAACTGTTTACATTTCTTTTTGCGGTGTAACTCTGTACATTTTCACCGATGGTAAAAGAACCGCCTTGTATAAAAACCATATCAAGTTCGTTGAAAACAGAAGTGTCGTTTGCGCTGTTTTGCGCAAAAATTTCCGCGCAGAATAAAATTAAAAGCAAAAAGAGATTTGCAAAAATTTGTCTTTTTATGATTTTCATAAAATTTCTCCAAAAATCAAAAAAAATGCTTTAAAACATTTATTCTTCAAGCGCGGCTTCTATGGATTTAAGGCGTCTTGCGTTTTTTCTTTCTTTTCGTTTTTGATTTGCGCTTCTTTTTGTGTCTATAGAATGTCTTCGTGGATATTTAGATTCATAGAATCCGAGAATCACATTTGTTACAAAAATAGAAACAAGACAAATTCCGCTTATAATCCAGGCAGCCCAGCGTCCGTAACGTACAAAAGGAAGGTCAACATTCATTCCGAAGTAACTGGTTATAAAAGTAGGAACCATCATTATAATGTTCAGGATGGAAAGACGTTTCATATAAACATTCAGGTTGTTTGAAATAACAGAGTCGAACGCATCCGTAACGCCCAAAAGAACGTTTCTGTAAGTGTCCGCCATTTCAATAGCCTGCCTGTTGTCAATTTCAACATCTTCCAGCCAGTCCATATCGTCATAGTCAAGTTTAATAAGTTTTGTCTTGTGGAATTTTTCCAAAAGAAGCTGATTGCTTTTTAGCGAAGTCGTAAAATAAACCAGCGATTTTTCCAAACTTAAAAGTTGAATGATTTCTTTGTTTTCTACAGAAAGTTGAAGTTCATTCTGAATTGCAGTTGAACGGCGGTTTATTTCCTTAAGGTAGCGCAAGAATGTAACGTTTGAACGGCCGATAATACGCATAATAAAAGCCGGAAAATCGGCAAGAACAATGCCTTTTGCTCTTCCCGTAGCAAAATCGCGCAGAACCTCGCAGTCTGTCCAACAAATTGTAATTATTACGTTGTCTTTTAAAATAATTCCGAGCGGAATTGTAAAATATGGAGTTTCCGCAGAAGGATCAAAAATAGGAAGGCGCAAAATTGTAAGGACGTAGTCATCGCCGTCTTCCAAACGCGAAAGTTCATCCGGGTCAAGAATATCAAGGATGTGGTCAGGATCAATTCCGTATTTTTCCTGAAGTTGTTCAACATCGTCGCGGGTTACAACTCTGGCATCAACCCAAGTCCGAGACATATTGTCAATTTCTTCTTCTTTTACTTTTACAAGCTTTCCGCCTGTCTGTTGCTGCCAGTAAGTAATCATGGAACTTTCCTCACTTTGCGGATAAAAAAATATTACCATAAAAAAAAGCGATGGGCAATCAATAATTTGTAAGTGGAAAGTTTAGGATTGATTTTTTTTATAGGGCGTTTCCTGCCGGAACGTGCTTTGCACGCCACTACAATCCCTAACGCAAAGCCGTGCATTCTGAGATTTTAAAGCCACTCTTTTGTGGATTTTCCGTTTTATCCT
>CAYXDA010000187.1:0-3017 GCA_964463615.1 uncultured Treponema sp. | reverse complement strand
GGAGACTGTGAACAAAAGTCTGTAAATATGTAAAATAATATAGCCTTCTATGGTAAAATCAAACTACTATAGGAGGCTATTAATTATGGCAAAGAAAAAAGACGTTTACAGAGTAAAACCACTTAACGAGAACAAGAGAAATATAATCTCAGCACTTATCGAAGAATACGATATTGAAACTGCAGATGATATTCAGGAAGCTCTCAAAGACCTTCTTGGTGGCACTATCAAATCCATGATGGAATCAGAAATGGACGAGCATCTTGGTTATGAAAGCTATGAGCGTAGCGATAATGATAATTATCGTAATGGAACAAAACGAAAAACTGTACGCAGCAATTATGGAGAGTTCCAGATAGATGTTCCTCAGGACAGAAAGAGCAGTTTTGAACCTAAGATTGTAAAAAAGCGTCAAAAAGATATTTCCGGCATCGACCAGCAGATTATCAGTATGTATGCCAGAGGTCTTACTACACGTCAAATTTCCGAACAGATTGAAGAAATCTATGGATTTGAATGCAGTGAAGGTTTTATCTCTGATGTTACAGATAAAATTCTTCAGGAGATTGATGACTGGCAGAACAGACCACTGGATGAAGTATATCCAATTATGTTCATTGACGCAGTACACTTTTCAGTAAGAGAAGATAACCGAATTAAAAAGCTTGCGGCTTATGTAATTCTTGCCATAACATTAGACGGTCGAAAGGATGTCATTAGCCTTCAAATCGGTGAAAATGAAAGCAGTAAATACTGGTTGAGCGTACTTAATGATCTTAAAAACCGCGGTGTTAAAGACGTTATGGTTATCTGTGCTGACGGACTTACAGGCATCAAGGAAGCTATTAATACAGCGTATCCGAACACAGAATATCAGCGTTGTATCGTCCATCAGGTACGTAATACTCTTAAGTATGTGTATTACAAAGATATGAAACCTTTTGCTGCCGATCTTAAGAATATATATCTGGCGCCAAACGAACAGCAGGGATATGATAATCTTCAGCGCGCAAAAGAAAAATGGGATGAAAAGTATCCTAATGCAATGAAGAGCTGGGAACAGAATTGGGATGTCCTTACACCGATATTTAAATTTTCATCTGAGGTGCGCAAGGTCATTTATACTACAAATGCGATTGAGAGCCTAAACAGCACTTACAAAAAACTGAATCGCCAGAGAACCGTATTTCCTAGCGATAAGGCTCTTCTGAAAGCCCTGTATTTATCCACCTTACAAGCTACTAAGAAATGGACTCAGCCACTCAGAGGCTGGGGGAAAGTATACGGAGAATTTGCTATCATGTATGAAGGCAGAATTCCTATGTAAAACGGCGTTAATATGCATTAAGGACTCCCTCATTAAGAAGGAGTCCTTGACATGTCTTAAAGCATATTTTATATTGTTGTTGTCAATTAAGAACCGCTGAAATCAGCTGTTCGATATCTCAAATTACCATAGATGGCTAAATTACAGAGATTTTTTCACACACGGGGGTGCGGACAAAAACCTGGACTATCATAGGGCTCTGAAAGGAGCCTATTTATGTATTCAAAGCAGCAAAAGGAAAAAGCACTAAAACTTTACAATGAGACCCATTCTGTATCTGAAACAATACGAATATTAGGATATCCTACCAGAAAGAATCTTTACAATTGGATATATGAAGCGCATAATCCTCCGACCAATAGAAAAGATTATCCTATAGTTGATAATCCCCCTAACCATCCAAGAAATCCACCACTTAAAGTAAAATTAGATGCAATTCATCGTTGCTATGAACTTGGAGAAAATGTAAAATATGTATCACAAGATATAGGTTATAGCCGAACCAGTATTTATCAATGGCGAAAACGCTATTTGAAAGAAGGTACACTAGGTCTTATGAATAATAAAAATATTACTCCAGGACAGTTGATAGGGGGAACACCATCCGCTGAAGCATCATCCAATGAAATTAAACAATTAAAAGAGCAAATGCAAGAAATGCAGCTTGAACTAGATATTCTTAAAGAAACCATCAATGTACTAAAAAAAGACCCCGGCATCGATCAGAATGCTCTCAGCAACAGGGAAAAGGCAGTGATAATCGATGCCCTGAAGAATAGTTACTCACTGCCATTACTGTTGAAAAAGATGCATATTTCAAAGAGCAGTTACTATTATCAAGAGAAGACATTAAACCAGGACGATAAGTACGCAGATTTACGAATCAAAATAAGAAACTTATTTGATGAAAACAAGAGACGATATGGGTATAGACGTATTCACGCATTATTAAAAAGAGAAGGAATAATTGTTTCAGAAAAGATTGTTCGCAGAATAATGAAAGATGCAGGACTTGTTGTTAAAGTTAAGAAGACTGGTAAATATAGTTCATATAAAGGCGAAATAACTCCAGCAGTAGACAATATCGTTCATAGAGATTTTTCCGCTAATAAGCCAAACCAAAAATGGTTAACGGATATTACAGAGTTTGCCATACCTGCTGGCAAAGTTTACTTATCTCCTATAGTAGATTGTTTTGACGGAATGATTGTCACATGGAATATAAGTACCACGCCGGATTCTAACTTAGTGAATACTATGCTACTCAATGCGATTAATAAATTAAATGTTTCTGAAACACCATTAGTACATTCGGATCGAGGAGTTCACTACCGTTGGCCGGGATGGATTAAAATAATGAATGAAGCAGGACTTACTAGATCCATGTCAAAAAAAGGCTGTTCTCCAGATAATTCAGCGTGTGAAGGCGTCTTCGGAAGATTAAAAAATGAGATGTTCTACAACACAGAGTGGACTGGTGTGAGCATCTCAGAATTCATTACTGTTTTAAACAGCTACATTAACTGGTATAATGAGTCAAGAATAAAAAAATCATTAGGATACATGAGTCCTATGGAGTACAGGCGTAGCCTTGGGATGTCTATCTAGGAAGTCCAAGAAAACGTCCGCACCCCCGACTGTGAACAAAAGTCTGTAAATATGTAAAATAATATAGCCTTCTATGGTAAAA
>CAYXDA010000186.1:0-3033 GCA_964463615.1 uncultured Treponema sp. | reverse complement strand
TCAAAGCACAAATCGCTAAGCTGCTGCAAAAATAACTTTGCGAAAATTGCATAAAAACAAGTTTGTACAGAAAGATGTGCTAGAATTATTTTCAGGAGAACTTATATGAAAAAAATTGTTGTTGCAGGCGGCGGAGTTTTAGGAAGTCAGATTGCTTTTCAAACAGCATTTTGCGGCTTCGATGTTACAATTTGGCTAAGAAGCAAAGAAAGCATTACCCGCACAAAACCAAAACTTGAATCTTTAAAAAACTCATATATTGACCGAATTGACAAAATGTCTACAGCAGAAGGAAAATCTCTTGCAATCTGGGCTCGCGGTATTGCAGACATAAAAGAAGCACAGTCTTTCAACAAAGAAGAATATTTAAAAAAAGCAGAAAATGCAGCAAAGAATTTGAAAATTGAACTTAATCTGAAAGATGCTGTAAAAGACGCAGATTTGATTATTGAATCAATGAGTGAAGATTTTAACAAAAAAAAAGAATTTTACAAAAAATTAGCTCCTCTTATTGAACCGAATACAATTCTAGTTACAAATTCTTCTACACTGCTTCCATCAAAACTTGCAAAATTCACTGGATGTGAACAACGATTTTTAGCACTTCACTTTGCAAATGAGATTTATTTTAACAATACCGCAGAAATTATGGCGCAAAGCAAAACCAAGCCTGAATATTTTGATACAGTTATAAATTTCGCAAAACAAATAAAAATGATTCCGCTCCCTGTCCGCAAAGAAAAAGCGGGTTACCTTTTAAATTCAATGCTTGTTCCTTTTTTATTCGCAGCACAAGATTTACTTGCAAATGGAATTTCCGATGCAGAAAGCATCGATAAAGCGTGGACACTTGGAACCGGAGCACCAAAAGGACCATTCCAAATTCTTGATATCGTAGGTTTAAAAACTGCATACAACATAGTTCAAATGTATGTAAACGTACCATCGTTCATCGCACCTTACAACTTTAAGAAAATAGCAGAACTCCTGAAAAAATACATTGATGAAGGAAAACTTGGAGTTGAAAGTGGCGAAGGATTCTACAAATACAATAGTAAACACTAATTGTAGAAACTTAAAATCTGAACGGAATAATAAAACTCCATAAAACTATGATTTACGGCTATATCAGAGTTTCCACTGACAAACAAACAGTGGAAAACCAGCGGTTTGAAATTGAAAAGTTCTGCAAACGGAACAATCTAAAAATAGACATTTGGATTGAAGAAACAATCAGCGGAACACTTATCCCGGAAAAACGCGAATTGGGAGCACTGCTTTCAAAAACAAAAGAAGGCGACTTGATTATCTGCTCAGAATTATCACGACTTGGGCGCTCACTTTTTATGATTATGTCAATTTTGAATCAAATAATGGAAAAAGGCGCACGGGTTTGGACAGTAAAAGACGGCTACAGACTTGGAGACGATATTCAGTCAAAAGTACTTGCGTTCGCGTTCGGATTAAGCGCAGAAATCGAAAGAAACTTAATCAGCCAGCGAACCCGCGAAGCACTTGCACTAAAACGCGCACAAAACATAAAGCTCGGCCGCCCAAAAGGCTCTCCAAACAAGGCACACCTAACTGACGGACTGGAGTTTCAAATCCGCACAATGCGCGCCTGGGGAATGAGCGTAAACCAAATCGCAAAATTTGTAGGAATCTCACGAACAAGCGTAAAACGATGCGTAACAATATCAAATCAACATCACTCTTAACCCATTTTAGACTATCACGTTTAAGTCCAGAATTCAGTTCAAATGTTATTTGTTCTAGAAAATCCTTAAACCTTTTTCAAATAAAAAATAAAAACAAGCAGGAGCTGGAAAAGCAACTATATTTGAAATCCAGTCCTCAAAAAAAATAAATAAAAATGCATAAATACAAAACATCAAAAAAATTATAAATTCAATATTCGCCTTAATATTTTCAATAAGTATCCTCTCAACAGACTTCAAGTCTTCAATGGAAACTTCTCTTGTCATACATTCTGTAGCAAAACTATAACAAATTGATGCGTTTTTTGGTTTTAAACCTATTTTTTTTACATATGGCTTAAATAATTTGTCATTACTTAATTTTATGTACAAGCATATAAGAAAAATCATTACACCTAAAGGAATCAATGGCAAAAGAGCAAAAAAATTGTGGCAATTATTTGGAAAACACTCTTCAACCTTAGGTAAGTTAGAAAAAGCTAAATAAAGAATAAGACATAAAATAATACAAAATTCCAAGCCATACTCTATTTTTGTAGTTTTTCCTCCACAATCAATAAATATCTGATAAATTTTATCATATTTACTTTTTAACCTATCGTGAATTTCATAATCTTGTTTTACGTTCATAAAATATTTTTTATTATACCCCACAAAAACGACATAAAATGTCGGTGCGAAAATATTTTATGAATTTATTTTGATTACTATTGGCGTTACTTTCGGGCTTTTTGTGCTTCTCATTATCATCGCCATGTGTTCAGTGTAAAATAGGAAAAGAAATGTAGATTTTGTGGACAAAACTTGCGTTCTGTAAACGATACGCTTTTTGCACCAAACAGAGCAAAATGTGCCGGTAATGGAAACAAAAATCACATTGCTGTTTCTGATGGAAAAATATGTGTTTTTTGCGGCCACGAAACAAGAATTCTGGCACAAAAACTTTGCACAAAATATGGTTTCAAATGCACTCACTCGCCAACAGGCAGACACAATTTGCACTAGAAATAAATTATCGCTGAAAAATTCAGCAACGGAGAGAAAAATGAAATCAAGATACGAAGTTTCTTATGAAGTCATTACAAAACGAACAGGAAATGTTGCTCGACAAAAAGCAACTTACACAGCAGAAAGTGTTTCTGACGCAAAAGCACAATTTTTGTCGCATTATAGAAACACAGGTGATATGTCGTACAGAATTATTTCCTGTGTAAAAAAATAAACCACATGAAAAGATTCCCGTGTCGTAGCACGGGAATGACAAAAAAATCTGCACACAGAAAAATGACTGTGTTTCCGGCAAAAACACAGTCAT
>CAYXDA010000185.1:0-3099 GCA_964463615.1 uncultured Treponema sp. | reverse complement strand
ATAAGTATGCTTTGAGCGGTGTCCGAACGCAAACCACCTGTTCTGTCCCAACCGCAGGAAAAGTTTTCTGACTTCCGGCTGAAAAACAATTGCAAGCGCAATCAGCAAAACCGGCGCAATTGTTTTAAAAATCCACAATACAGTTTCAAGGTGCAAAAGCATTGCCACTGCATAAGAAATCATAACAATTACAGCGGCTTTTAAAATCTGAACACTGTTTGTCTTTACAATTATTTCATACGCTTTATACAATACAAATGTAATAAAACCAATATCCAAAATAGGACGAATGTAATTATAAACAGTTAAAATGCTGTCTATAGACTTCATAGGGGAATCCTCTTTATCTATTAATGTACCCTAAAACTTTCAAAGTATCTACAGTTTCTTTTACATCATGAACACGAACAAATTCTGCGCCTTTCATTACAGAAATCAAATCCGCTGCCAAAGTTCCGGCAAGACGTTCCTGAACATCGCGTCCGGTCATTTGCCCGATACAAGTTTTTCTTGAAAGAGCCATAAGAATCTTATATTTTCCGCCGCAAAGCCTTCCGATATTTTTTATAAGCGAAACATTTCCGTTCAAATCCTTTCCAAATCCAACACCAGGATCAACAATGATTTTTTCCGGATTGATTCCCATGCTTTCCGCAAATGCCGCCCGCCCAACAAGATAAGAGTTCACTTCTTCAAAAACATTTGAATAATCTGTATTTTTTTGCATTTCAGAAGGAATTCCGCGTTTGTGCATCAAAATTACAGGAATTTTTACAGAAGCGCAAAATTCCGCCATTTCAGAATCATCTTCAAGCACCGAAATATCATTTAAAATATCCGCACCAGCCTCAAAAGCGGCTTTCATAACATTTTTTTTGCGGGTATCAACAGAAATCGGAATATCCGATTCTTTGCGGATTGCCTGAATTACAGGAACAACACGGCGGATTTCCTCATCCTCCGGCACATATTCGCTTCCGGGACGCGTAGATTCGCCGCCCACATCAATAATATCAGCGCCTTCTTTTATGAGTCCGAACGCTTTATCCGCACTTCCCCTGCTTTTTTCCCAAAAAGAATCATTATTTGCGTTTACAATTCCCATAACAAAGGCTGGAAGTTCAGTCGAAATTTTTCTGTCACGAAGTTCAAGTTCCACCATATTTACCTCCTAATTCCGCCTTATTTCATTTTCATTTTTTGCCTAAAATAGTCAAGGCGGCATTGTGCAGATCTTCAGCCGTAAGTCCGGCCTGCGCAAGAACCTGATTCCTTGTGCCCTGATGATAAAATTTTTCAGGAAAGGCTTTTACCACAAAATTTTCCAGTCCATTCTCCGAGCAAAGTCCTGCAAGATATTCACTTATTCCTCCAGTTACAATTCCATCCTCAACCAAAACAAGCCCGTCATAATTTTTTGCAATATCAAGAAAATATTCTTCATCAAAAGGTTTTATAAAACGAAGCGAATAAATATCCGCAAGGACACGCTCAAAAGAAAGCGAACGGCAAGCGGTTAAAACTTCAGAAAACATACCGCCCGTAGTTACAAATAAAATTTTTTCCGGTCTTTTCTTGCAATCTTCAAACTGAACCGCAAAAGCAGGTTCAAAATCCATTGCAGAAACAAAAATTCCCCGCCCCTCCTGAACTTTCTGACTGAAAGCAGAATGTTCCGTAGGGCAAGACATTTTAGGATAGCGTATTACAACAGAACTTTCAGTTTCCGCCGCATAGTTCAAAATCAAATCCAAATCTTCAGAAGTTGCAGGCGACATAATTTTTAAGTTGGGAACAGGACGGAACAAAGAAATATCAAAAAGCCCCTGATGAGTTTCGCCATCACCAGGAACCGCACCCGCACGGTCAAGCACCAAAATAATTTTAAGGTTCTGCAGCGCAATGTCGTGAATAACCTGATCAACAGCACGCTGAACAAAAGTTGAATAAATGCAGACAACAGGCAAAAGCCCGCCGCGCGCAAGTCCGCCGGCAAACGTTACCGCATGCTCCTCCGCAATTCCAACATCAAAAAAACGTTCCGGATAATGGCGCGCAAAAGAAGCGAGTCCCGTTCCCTTAGACATTGCCGCAGTAATCGCAACCAAATCATTTCTTTTAAGAGCCAAGTCCATAAGCGAATTGCTGAAACTTTCCGTAAAACTCAGCGCGTCAAATTTTTCAACAGTTCCGTCGGAAATCGCAAAAGGTCCTATTCCATGAAAGCGTTCCGGATGATCTTCCGCAGGACTGTAGCCCTTTCCCTTTTTTGTAACAACATGAACAACAACAGGCCGGTTCATATTTTTTACGCGGCTCAAAACAGTTTCAAGCTCACGTTCGTTATGACCATCAAGAGGACCAACGTATTCAAAACCGAAATCCGTAAAAAGATTGTTCGAAAGCAAAAGCCCTTTTAATCCGCGTTTTAAGCGGAAAATAAATTTTGTAAGAATTTTATTTAAACCAGGAATTTTCTGAATAAAATGATCAACATTATGTCTGAAAGACTGATAAGGCGAAGTCATTGTTATACGGCTCAAATAACTTGAAATCGCACCTGTATTCTGGTCAATAGACATCTGATTGTCGTTTACAATAACAATCAGATTTTTTCCGAGCTGACCACCATTTGAAAGCGCCTCAAAAGCCATTCCGCCGGTCAAAGCGCCGTCTCCTATTACAGCAATAACCTTTCCGTTTTCATGTTTAATGCTGCGCGCCATCAAAAGTCCCAGCGCAGATGAAATCGAAGTAGAAGAATGTCCGTTATCAAAATAATCATGCGGACTTTCCTCTTTTTTTGTAAAACCAGAAAGACCGTTTTCTTTTCTTAATGTAACAAATTGACCGTAACGTCCTGTCAGAAGCTTATGTGCATAACACTGATGGCTCACATCCCAAATAATCGCATCTTCAGGACTGGAAAAAACCCTGTGAAGAGCAATCGTAAGTTCCACAACCCCAAGATTGCTCGCAAGATGCCCGCCGTTTTTTCCCACAACATCAATTATTGTCTTACGGATTTCAGCAGCAAGAACTTTCAGCTGTTTTTGAGAATATTTTTTTATATCTTCCGGTGAATGAATAGAAGAAAGC
>CAYXDA010000184.1:0-3128 GCA_964463615.1 uncultured Treponema sp. | reverse complement strand
GTCCCAAAGCGATTTTGCAACCCACCAGATTGACTCCATATAATCAGGATTCATCGTTTTGTAATCGTTGTCAAAATCAACCCAGCGTCCCATACGAGTAATAGTTTCGCGCCACTCAGAAGTATATTTTAAAACCGAAGCCTTGCACTTGTCGTTAAAGTTTGCAACACCGTACGCTTCAATTTCGTGCTTAGAATTGATTCCAAGGTCCTTTTCAATTAAATTCTCTACAGGAAGTCCGTGACAATCCCAACCAAAACGGCGCTCAACCTTTTTGCCTTTCATCGTCTGATAGCGTGGAATAATATCTTTTATTGTAGAAGGAATAAAATGTCCAAAGTGCGGAAGCCCAGTTGCAAAAGGCGGTCCGTCATAAAAAACGTATTCAGGCTGTCCTTCACGCTGACTTACAGACTTTTTAAAAGTGTCGTCCTCTTTCCAGAATTTTAAAATTTCTTCTTCCTGTTTAGGAAAATCTGCTTTTGGATTGACTGGCTTGTACATAACTTGTATTTCCTTGAAATAAAAATCGTTTTAAAACTATAAAATTATAACGCAAAATAAAAAAATATGCTATGGTACATTATCAGTTAAAATCAGGAATTAATTTATAAAAACACCAGCAGAAAGCAAAAGAAGTGCATTTTTTTTCCGGGCGGTCCAGTTCGGCTCCGGCATTGCCGGACCTCACAGTCGGCTGTTACGCCCTTCGCCTTCCGGCTCATCCTCCTCACTTCGCGCTGCTCGTTGCGGTGGACTAAAGGGGCTTCATAGCCTACCGCAAAACAAAAGGCTGCCTGCGGCAGCCCTTTGATATATCCTAGAAACCTAGCAAATCACAACATTGTTTTTTTGAACAAACCCCAAATCCTCCAAAGAATGAACTGTACGATAAACAGTTGCCCGTCCTATTTCAGTATCTGTTCTTCTTGCAAGATAATAAAGTTCTTTGCATGAACATCCAGGATTTCTTAGAATTATATAAAGCAGTTGTTTCCGCTGCTCTGTTATGCGGCATCCGTTATTTTTGAATGCACCCAAGATTTGATTGAATTTCTCGTCCATACGGCACCTTCTGAAGTTTTATTAAAGTTAGCATAGACTAACTATTAATAAATGTCAATATTTCAAAAGTTCTCTTTTTTATTTTTCGGTCAATTTTTTTATCCCAGAGCAACGTCCAGAATCATCATAAGTATAAAACCAAAGCAAAAACCGACAGTTCCTTTATTTGAATGCTCGCCTTCGCTTGCTTCAGGAATAAGTTCTTCCACAACAACAAAAAGCATTGCGCCGGCTGCAAAAGATAATAAATACGGAAGCATATTTTCTGTAAGCGTTGAAAGCAAAATTGTAAAAAGTCCTGCAATAGGTTCCACAATACCGGAAAACGTCCCGTACAAAAATGATTTAAGTTTTCCGTTTCCGTCTGATTTTAAGGGAAGACTTATAATAGCGCCTTCCGGAAAATTTTGAATCGCAATTCCGACGGAAAGCGCAAATGCCGCCGCAAAGCCAACCTGAACAGAATCCGAAATAAATCCTGCCGCAACAACGCCAACCGCCATTCCTTCAGGAATGTTATGCAATGTTACCGCAAGGCACAACATTGTGGTGCGTTTTAATTTTGCGCCTGCCCCTTCCGGTCCGTCGGCTTTTTTAGCATGCAAATGCAGGTGCGGAACAACCCTGTCCAAAATGTAAAGAAACGCCATCCCTAAAAAAATTCCCAAGGCGGCCGGAACAAATGCAAAACGCCCCAAGGCGGCGCTTTGCGAAATAGACGGAATAATCAGCGACCAGACAGAAGCCGCAACCATTACGCCGGATGCAAATCCCAGCAAAAGTTTTTGAATCCCCATATCAAGTTCATTCTTAAGAAAAAAAACTACAGATGAACCGAGCAATGTACCTAAAAAAGGAATTATAAGAATATAAAAAACACTAAGCACAACAACCTCTAAAAAAAAACACAGGATTCAAGCACTTTTTTAAGGAGAACGACATGCTTGAATCCTGCGGAAAAGCGGGTTTACTTTTTATAATTTATGACTTGCAGTTCAATAAATCCAAACTCAAGAAGCTTCTTTACCAAGTTTTTCGCAAGCCTGCACCGTATCCGAATCAGGCTCAAGATGTCCGGCAAGACCATCGCCATTAACAACGGACGCACCGGCCGCAACAATTCTGTCGCGCCATAAGCGAAGCCATTCGCCGTCGCCCCAATCATAAGAGCCGAAAATCGCAACTTTTTTTCCGGCAAGACCAGATTCTATTGAAGTATAAAAACTTTCCATTGAATCTTCCAATTCTTCTGCGCCCATAGCAGGACTTCCAAGAATAATAACATCGCCGGAAAGAACGGCATTTGCATCAGCGCTGTCTGCAACAGAAAAATAAACTTCCGCACCGGAATCTTCCGCACCTTTTTTGATTGCATTCGCCATTGCTTCTGTGTTTCCTGTTGTTGTTGAATAAACAATTGATTTTTTCATTTTTTACCTCATTATTTATAATTTTTTATTTGATTTCTGTAGTTCAAGGCAACCTGCGGAATTGCAATTCCTTTTTCAAGCTGACGCGAACAATAGTTCCTGCAATTTTTATATTCATTCATCCTGACAAGAGCTTCTTCTATGTTTCCGTAAACTTTCCAGTCGCCGCAAAACTTAAATCCGCTGCCGTTCTGAACTTCAAACTGAATCACATCTTCCAAGGGATAACCAAGAAAAAATCCTACTTCATGCGGAAATTTTCCGCTGGTCATAAGTCTTGAAAGGAGTTCCAAAAGAATGGAATCAAATCCCCTTTCGACCGGATAATTTTTTTGTTTTAAATATTTCAACGCTTTTTCAGAAGAACAATTTTCTTTTAAAAGTTTTTTGTTATAGACAAAAAAAAGCATTCTGTTATCTTTTTTCTGGATCGGAATGATGAAAATTCCCAAAGCAGAAAAATAAGACGTAAGTTCTTCCAGTTTATCCGAGCCATTTCCATAAACATCAAAATTCATAGAAAACAGACTTGCCGATTTTATTCCGCACAACGCAGGTGCACCGCACTTTATTAAAATCTGTTCAAAACTCATAGGACCTCTAGTTAGCAATCGCTAACTAAATAATTTATAT
>CAYXDA010000183.1:0-3128 GCA_964463615.1 uncultured Treponema sp. | reverse complement strand
GGAAGAAACAACCATCTTCTGAATTGTTGACTTATCCTGATTTTGTGATATATTTTGATATGAAGAGTAGACAGCTCCCACCTGAGCGTACATCTCGAGAAACTCAGGTGCATATCCATATTTTGCGATTCCCGCATTTATGGTTTCTGCCGATTCTTCTTTTTTTTGTTTATTGTCAAAACCTGTTAATACATATCTACCGTTTTCATCTTTATCAATTACAGCTTTTATTCCCTTTAATTCCGCATTAAAATTCCCCCTCGGAGTAATTTTAGCTTCACTTTTTATTACAGCTTCACGAACATAAGTAAGAATCATTGCGACTTCTTTCTGGGCATCTTCAATAGATAGAGAATTTTGACTGCGATGAGTTCTTTCTTCCATTCTTCTAATTATGATATGTGCCAAACCTTTATTCTTTGCTCCAAAGCGTATTTCAACATCATCAAGCGTAGGATTTTTTACAATATCTTCATCTCCTGTTTTCAAAACATTTGAAATTGCTTTAAATGATTCTATAATATCATCACTTTTTTCTGATTTTAATTCATTGTCCAATTTTTCAATTTTTTGAAAATTTTTATTTTGAATCTGCTGTTCTTTGACAATTTTATTCTGTAATAAATCTTTTAGATTCTTAATAATTTCGTCATTTGATAAAAAAATAGTTTTATACTGCCCTGAACTTTCAGGAGTATCGAGAGTTGTTTTTATAAAGGGTTCATCACTCCAGCTTTGTCTTTTAATAGCAAGCAGTAATTCAGTATGTGTTTTTACTAAATAAACATTTTTATTTTCGTGTTCAGTTTTTCCAACAATAATCCCATTATCTAAATATTTATTATATAAGTGATACCTATTCTCTGTAGTATAAGGGATTAAATAGTCAATTGAATGAATAAAATCTATAGATATTTGCCGTTTACTTAATTCATTTTTTTTCTTGCCATCTTCTAAATTTTGAACTTTTTCATTTAATTCTTGCGTTTTTTCTTTTTCTTCAGAAAGTTGATTTGCAAGTTTCTCAATATCAGATAAATCTTCAACCATTTTTTGGATATTTTTTTCAGAGTTTAGAATTGAAGTAAATTCATCCTTATCCTGCACAACTTCAATTCCGGCAGCCTTAAGTTTTTCTACCGCAAAATCAAAAGCCTTTGCGGTTTCTGTATTGTCAGCGTTGAACATTTCCCTTGAAATTTCTACTAAATCTTTGATTGTATTTTCTGCCATTTTATTTTCTCCTGTATCTCTCTGCGATTTTTATTTAGCGTTCCATTCCGCCTAAAGTCTGGTTCTGCTCATAGGCAAGCTTCTTCGCCTTTTCAAGGTTTGCTTCCTGCTCCATTTTCTGCTTGAATTCCTGTTCCTTTACGAACGGAGCAAAAACCTTTGTCTGATGCTGCTTTTCAAAGGAATTCAGGCTGTCCCTGAACGCAGTTCCTATGTCAGCATTCGGGTCGTGGTTCTTTATAAAGTCGATGTGGCTTAAGGGAACGACATTCTTGTCTTTCAGAAAATCAACTTTTTCGCCGTTTTTTGCAGCGTAGTTCATGGAATTGTGGATTATGTTTGAAACCTGAGTTTCGTTCATTCTGTATTCGCACGGATTTCCGAACTCGTCCTTTCCGGCAACTAAAACAGATTTTTCGCCGTTTTCATTCCGGGCGTTCTGAACAAGCATTGGCGGAAAATATCCGTTCTGCTTCATGTAGTCCTGTGGAAATTCCTTGTAATTGGGTGTAGGCTCATTTCTGCCGGGAACATTCATGAATGCAGTAGTATTTGAAATATCCCGGAACAGTCTGTAATTCTTATCCTTTTCAATTTTAAAATTGCGTTCCACAAGGGCAGTAAGGTTTGTGTTTGAACTTTCAAGAATTGAAAGCCCGTCCTTGTTTTCAGAAAGCTTTATGCTGTCCAGGACTTTCTTTTCACCACCGGCAAAATGAACGAAGTTATAGGAAATAATGTTCGAGCGTGTCTTTTTGTCAAAGGAAACACCCTTGTTTTCAAAGGCTTGGGCAATTCCTTCAGAATCATTCCTGAAGTCCCAGTTTTCAATAAGATTTTTACGCTGTGTCATCTGGTCTTGTAAGGATTTTTTCATAACGGAATTAAAGGCAGCGTTATCAACATTGAATTTGTCCAGATTCTTATTCTTTTCAAATTCAAGGGCTACAGAACTTCCAATGCTCATTGCAGAAAAAGGCTTGGGCACGTCAAAAAACTGTTTTTTGCTTCCGAAAGTTTTTTCAAAGTTTACGTTTTTATCCGGCAAAAAGTTTTCAGTGCGGCTTATGTCAATAGGAATTTTATCTTCATTGTTTTTGCAAAAATAAAGTTCCGTTGATTTTTCTGCTCCAAGGTTCTTGTGGAAAACAGTAAGCATTTCAGGCGTAAGGTTTGGATTTTTTGCCGCAAGGTGTAAGACATTGTTTCCCTTTTCATCCCGGAAATCAGAAATTGCGGACATATCAATATTCTGTTTCCTTGCGTTATTAAAAAGTGAATTGACTTCTTCAAGATTTGCACTTTGTATTTTTTGAGCAAAATCTTTGGCAAAGCTTTTGGAGTTCATTTCCTCGCTGTCAATTTCCTTTTTAAGTTCGGTTTTCTGTTGTTCCTCAAACATCTTTACATATTTTTCTTCCCTCTTGTCTTCTCCAAGATTGCAGTTTTCTTCAAAAGAAAAATTTTCACGCTTTGCAAAGTTCGTGGTGGAAATCTGTTCCTTGATTTTTTCAAGGTCAAGGTTAAGTTCAGAAAGTTTTTCATTTTCACAGAATTTTATTGAACCGTCCTTTGAAACTTCGCCGATTTTAATTCCCTTGTAGCGGAAGTCCCAGTTTTCCTTTTCCCTTACGGATTCATTAAAGTGAGTGTTCAGGTCTTCAAAGATTTTTGGAATCTCATCGTAAATTGACCTTTCGCTTTCGTTTGCAGAAAAAACGGAATCCGTAATTGCAGGGCTTTCAACTTCATTTGAAAGTTCGTCATTTCGGTTTAATAGAAAAACATTGTTATGAAAGTTTTCTTCTTCAAGGATATTTTCCTTTTCTTTCTTTTCCTTATCATCAAGGATTTTTTCAAGCAGGGTTTCAGAATCATTTTCTTCAGTAATGTTC
>CAYXDA010000182.1:0-3155 GCA_964463615.1 uncultured Treponema sp. | reverse complement strand
AATTGCTGCGCCACTGCTCGCAATTCTTCGCTCTGATTTGTGCTATTAAATATTTTCATGAAAGTTGCTAATTGTTTGCGGATGCGCAAAGGATTGTAGCCGCGCCGTAGGCGGCCACCGCAACGGAGCGTAGCGAAGTGAGGAGGCTGGAGCGCGGTAGCGCGGAACGGCGAAAAGCCTGACCCGAAAAACGTAAGTTTTTCGGGATGCGCCCTAAGAATTTCTTAAAAAATCACTTGACAAAAATATATGCGTATGAAAAAATCACCATACTAAATTAAATTTCTTAATATGTGAGGTTTTGATGAAAATTCAACTTTCAGATCACTTTGTTTATTCAAAACTTTTACGATTTACGATTCCGTCTATTATAATGATGATTTTTACATCAATTTATTCGATTGTTGACGGTCTTTTTACTTCTAATTTTGCTGGAAAAATTCCTTTTGCGGCTATTAATTTGATTATGCCGATTGTTATGCTTTTTAGTGGTTTTGGTTTTATGTTTGGAACTGGTGGAAGTGCGCTTGTTTCTAAATATCTTGGTGAAGAAAAACCGGAAAAGGCGAATAAAACTTTTTCTTTTATTGTTTATTCGGCAATTGTGTTTGGCGTAATTATGAGCGTAGTTTTTTACTTTGTTGTTCCTTTTGCGGCTCGTGCTCTTGGTGCAAAAGACGAAATTTTAAAGTATGCGGTTTTATATGCTAGAACGCTTTCTTTTGGTGTTACGGCGTTTATGTTGCAAAGTATTTTTCAAAGTTTTTTGATTGCGGCGGAAAAACCTCAGTTCGGGCTTGCTTTAACGTTGGCTGCTGGTTTTACGAATATTATTTTAGATGCGCTTTTTATAGGCGTTTTTCGTTGGGGCGTTGTTGGCGCTGCGATTGCAACTGATGCTTCATATATTGTTGGCGGAATTATTCCTTTGTTTTATTTTATTTTTGCGCGTGGCGGAAAATTAAGGCTTGGAAAAACTAGTTTTGACGGAAGAGCGTTGTTCAAAACTATAACAAATGGTTCTTCTGAACTTATGACAAATATTTCTTCTAGTATTGTTGGAATGCTTTATAATGTTACTTTATTAAAGTACGTTGGAGTTGATGGCGTTGCGGCTTATGGCGTTATTATGTACGTAGGTTTTATTTTTGCCGCTATTTTTATTGGTTATTCAATGGGAGTTGCGCCTGTTGTAAGTTATAATTATGGTGCGGAAAATTCTGCAGAATTAAAGAATCTTTTTAAGAAAAGTCTTACAATTATTGGAATTGTTTCTATTTTTATGCTTTTAGCTTCTGAATTTGCGGCTGGTTTGCTGGCTTCTATTTTTACAAGTTATGATAAAGGTCTTTTTGACCTTACAAAAAAAGCGTTTAGGCTTTATTCTGTGGGATTTTTGTTTTGTGGTCTTAATATTTTTGGAACTTCGTTTTTTACTGCGTTGAACAATGGTTTTGTAAGTGCGTTGTTGGCATTTGTTAGAACTTTGATTTTTCAGGTTTCGTGCATTCTTTTGTTTCCTATTATTTTGGGCGTAAATGGAATTTGGTTGGCGTCGCCTGCTTCGGAAATTTTAACAATGATTTTGACTGTTTCGTTCTTTATTGCGTTAAGGAAAAAATATAATTATTAATCTAAATGTTCAGTTTTTATATAAAACAATAAAACTTGAATTTTAGGTTATTAGGATTTTTTGATGAATTTAAAAATTAAAAGACTAATTTTTGTTTTTTGCTTTTTTTTTGTTTCGTCTTTTTTGTTTGCGAAATCTGGAAAAGCAATTCGCATTTGGAAAGATGTTCCAAAAATGGAAAAATATAAATCTACAATGTATTTTCATCCGGCGGATTCTGTTGATGGAAAAAATACAAAATCTGCTATAATTGTTTGTCCAGGCGGAAGTTATCATCATTTGGGGCTTTACAACGAAGGTTTTAAAACGTCTGAATGGTTTTCTAAAAAGGGCGTTGCGGCTTTTACTTTGCGCTATAGAACTGCGGAAAACGGATTTCATTCGCCAGCAATGTTACAAGATGTTCAGCGTGCCATTCAGATTGTGCGCGAGAATGCGGATAAATTTGGAATTGATGTGAATAAAGTTGGAGTAATAGGTTATTCTGCTGGTGGTCATTTAGTAACTATGGCGGGCGCTTTTTACGAAAGCCACGATGAGTTAGCTAAACTAGGAATTGAACATAAATGTAGTTTGCGTCCTAATTTTTGTATTCCGGTTTATCCTGTTGTTAGCATGGACGATTCTATTGCGCATAAATGGAGCAGAAAAAGCTTGTTGGGAAAAAATATGTCGGAAGAACGGAAGATTGAATTTTCTATGGAAAAGCAAATTCCTAGTGATATGCCACCGACTTATATTGTAGTTTGCCTTGATGATCCGATTGTTGATTACAAAAACAGTTTTGCGCTTTACGATGCCTTGAAAGAAAAAAATATTCCTTGCCATCTTGAAGTTTACGAATGGGGAAAGCACGGTTTTGGAATGTTGGATAATAAATTTATGGAAGAATTTCACTGGAATGAAAAAATGTGGAATAATTTTTTAAAAAATTTGATAGAATAGTTGTGGGGAAATGCTGATATAAAAGCGGAAGAAAAATGGGAACTATAAGAAAGATTACAGCCGGTCTTGAAAAAAAATATTGGTTGAATACATTTTTATCTCCTTTTGTGATGATTGGCGAAGTTGTTATGGAAACGTTAATTCCGTTCCTTATGGCAAAAATTATTGACATTGGAATTTCTTCGCACAATATGACGTATGTTTTGCATGTTGGCGGAATAATGGTTCTTTGTGCAGTTGTTTCGCTCTGTTTCGGTGCCGGCGGTGCGCGGTTCGGGGCGGTTGCGGCTTTGGGATTTGCACGTAATTTGCGCCGAAATCTTTTTAAGAAAGTTCAGTCGTTTTCCTTTGCGAATGTGGATCATTTTAGTTCTGCAAGTCTTGTAACACGGCTTACAACTGATGTTACGAATGTGCAGAATGTATATCAAATGATTTGCCGCATTTGTTTCCGGGCGCCATTTATGCTTGTTGCCGGAACTCTGATGGCATTCAAAATAAATGCGGAACTTGCGCTTGTTTTTATAGTTGCAATTCCTGTGCTTGCAGCGGCTGTAATTGGTCTTTCTGCTGCGGC
>CAYXDA010000181.1:0-3165 GCA_964463615.1 uncultured Treponema sp. | reverse complement strand
GCCATTCCGTTTGATTCAAGAAATGCTTTAAGTTCTGATGGAGAATTATAATCAGGATGTTTTAGATGCGGCATTTTTCGCTCCTTTTTTTTAGTTGATTTTAAATTGAAAAGAACGGAATTTTAGCAAAAAAACTTACTAAAAAACTTATGCAATTATAAAGTATTTTCATTAAAAATGCACTAAAGGGAACGAAAAACGGAAAAATAATGCACAAAAATATAAGAATGATTCCTGCGTAAATAAAAATTGTTATCAGCGGTGAAACAGCCATCGTCGCAATAATTCCTACCGGAGCGAACGTTCCCATAATTTTCAGTGAAATTGGCGCCGTAAAAAATTGAGCTGCTGTGCTGGCGCTGAGCGAGCCGGATATTTTTTCAGGAATTTTTGAAATCAAGAAAAAATTTAAACATTCTGAAAGCAAAAGAATTCCTGCCAGCGCAGAATAGCTTAATAGAAAAGCCGGATGAAAAATATCATCAGGCTTTATGGAGGAATGAATTAAAAAAGATGCGGAAAGAACAAAGAGCATGCTTTTCTGTTTAATTTTGGTTACGGCAAGAGCGAACGTTATGCAGGCGCAAATAAATGCTCTCAGCAAGGACGGAGTGAAACCTGCGAAAAAAACAAAAAAACATATAGCGGCAAATTGAATAAAAAAAGCCGTTTTTTTTGCAAGAAAAATTCCGCAAGCTTTTTTTGCCATGTTTGAAAATAAGTTCAGATGCATTCCGGAAAGCGCCAGAATATGTGAAAGTCCGGAATTTTTAAAGTTCATTGCCACATCGCTTTCTGTGTATTCTTTTATGCCGGAAAGCAGCGCAAGTAAAAGACCTCCGGCAGCACCCCAGGAAAACATTATTCGCCTGAACTGAAGACGCAATAATGCTCTGAAATATAAAAATTTGCTGAAAAAATTGTCTTGCATTTCAAGTTGTTCCGCATTTTCTGCAAAAAACATTCCATTTTTTAACTTTCCGCAAACTTTCAGTCTTATTCCCTGTTCGCAAATAAAATCTCCAAGCCGACCTTTTGCAGAATAAAGTTTTCCCGGCAAATGACTTTCTGCAATTTCTGATGGAATAAAAAGTTTTACATTACCTTTTGCAGAACTTTCAAGACCAAATGAATTTTTTACACTTTCAACAGTAAAATCTGCAGAATAATATTTTTTCGTTGAAGTTTGCGCCGGATTTGACACAATAGTTCCGCTGATTTCAATTACAGAATCTTCTGCAGAGAGCGAAATCATCCTGTTGTTTGTTCGTAGCGGCAATATTTTTGAATAAATCAATATTGCGCAGACAACAGCGGACACTATAACAGGATTCAGAGTTTTTCTTGTTTTTAAGTTTACCATTTCAGTTTTGCCAATGCATCCCGCGCAGTGGCAATAACTGTTTCTGAATAATTGTAATAAGTAACAGCAAGAAGTGAATCAAAAGCATTTTTATCTCCAATTGCGCCCAATGTTTTTATAGTTGCAAGAACAACAGGCTCTGAAATCTCTGAGGAGTTTGATTCCATCTTTTTATTAACAGAAGAAAGATATTCGGAAAGCTTTCCGACCGCTTGAATTGGAGAGGTTTTTGATATCTCTTCAATAACTGTAATAAATAAATTTTCACTCAGCTGTTTATTTTCATATTCTTTTTTAGCAACATCAAAATAATGGATTGCGGTTTCTGAGGCACGCGTCCATTTTAATGATGACAGCACAAGAAATGAATCAAATTGAAGCTGAATAAGCTCGTCAGAAGCAGAACTTGTGTTTTCATATATATATATAGTTCTGACAAGCGTGTTTTCTGAAATTTTTGCACATAAATTCTGAGAATTTTTCTTATTTTTTGTTACAAGATCAAATATTTTTCTGCATTCAGCCGTATTTCCGGTTCCGATGTAAACAAGAATTTCATTTTCAGATTTTTCTGAAAGAGAGCCGATTGCCAGTTCAATTTCTTCTGAATATGCAGTCCAGTTTTTATTCTGTGCGCATGAAAAAAGAATTTTAAAAGAATTGCTGTCTCCGACGGTTCCCAAAGTTTGAATAGCAGCCGCTAAAAGCGCATGACTTTCTGTTTCCGGATTACAGTCGGTTATATAAGAATTCAATGTTTCTTTGAACTTTTCAACCGGAATATCAAGTTTTGCAATTCTATTTAAAACAGCAATCTTTACAGTTTCATCATCAAAACTGTTATAAACAAGCCAAAAATCGTAGGAAAGCTCATTCTTTTCCTTTTCTGAAAGACTTTCAACATAATTCTGAGGAATTGCAAGAATTCCTGAAACAGCCAAAGCAGCCAATTCTCTGTCATTTCCTAAAAATTCTTTATTTTGAATCGAAAAAGTTATTGCCTGCTTGGCAAGATATTCCGCTTCTGTAGAATCCGCGTTTTTTACAGCCGCTGTTTTTTCAGAAAGATTTCCTTTTATAAACTTTTTTATATTTTCGCTTCCTTCTGAATTTATGTTTAAGGGCAATGCTAAAAAGATAAACGCAAAAAAACAATTTTTAATAATTTTCATAAATCATCTCCATAAAAATCAAGTTCTGAATTATTATTAGAATTATCATGAATATTCAACGTTGCATTATGAGCGTTGAATCTGTTTTCACCGCTCATAATAGAATCAGTATCCGCTATTGAATCGGAAAGTTTTTGAACTTCAGTTTTTCCGGGAAGCATATTGTCTTGATGTTCCGGTTCTTTTTCATTGATTTCATCCGATTCATCATTATCAGTAAGTTTCATCGCATCATAAATTTCTTTTTCAGAATCTGTCATTATGTTGTAAACATAACTCAAAATCTGGTTTTTCATAGCCGGTTCAATATGAATGCATTCAAAATGAAGCCTTGACTGTTTCAGTTCTGCATTGAATTCAACTGTACGGACAATTCCGAACATAACAACGAGTTTATTATTTATCTGAAATTGCAGACGGATTTGAATATTCGGAACGCCTTTTCCGCCTATCCTGATAAGAGCGCCCTTTTCCGAAATATCTTCAAGAAGGCATTTGTAGCCGGGTTTTGTTTCAATTATATTATAGTCAATAACTTTATCTTTAAGAATATAAAGATTTGCATAGATATGACATTTTGAACGGATTGCATTGCGCTTTTGTGTTCTTGTAAGATGATCTGTGTGCTTT
>CAYXDA010000180.1:0-3188 GCA_964463615.1 uncultured Treponema sp. | reverse complement strand
ACAGGAAAATGGGAAAATATATGAAAGTTTGCAAAAAAAACATTTTGATTTTGGCTGCGGCATTTTTGTGCGGGGCAATTTATTCGCAAAATAATGCTGTACAAGAAAATGGTGCGGAAGCGGTGGAAGAAATCTTTTTGCCGGATGTGTCTACTGTTATTTCCGGTGGTGCGCCTACGGTCGGTAAAAGCGCGATTTCCGATTTTACAGATGTTCTTCCTTCTGCTGATAAACAGGTTGATTATGTAATTCCTGAACTTCCGGAAACATCTGAGTCTGGAACTTTGAACAGCGATTCTGTTCTTCAAGTTGCTCCTGAAAAAACAATTTATGTTGAAGGTGTTGCAGGAGGCGGTTATCCAGGCTATATTACAGGAAATTTTAAAATTTACAGACAAACAGGAATCAGTCCTTTTAAAGTTGAATTCGGACACGATTCTGCGAACGGTTATGCGGGTAAAAGTTTAACTTCCGCATATTCTGACAGGGAAACTTATATTGCTGCGGAAAAAGTTTTTAAAACAAAAAGAACACAGTTGAATCTTGGCGGAAAATTTGAATCGGATAATGATGGGCTTCAAAATAAGTTTGAAAACATCAGTGGAATTACAAAAGAAACTTTGAGCGCGAATTTTGATTGGAAAATGGATTTTGAAAATGGAGTGGGATTCGGTTTTTCTTCGGACGGAAATTGGTACAAACGTTATGCGACTGTAACAGGAACTCCGGTAACAAAAATTGAAGATTACGCAAAAAATATAGGATTTCTGGACTTTTTGCCGAAAGGTTCCTTTTGGTGGAAAAATAACGGATTTGAACTTAAATTTAACGCTTCTTATAATCTTGCCTACGATTTGAAAAATGCGCTTTTTGGTTATAAAGCTACAAGCCGCGGTGATTTTTCTGTTGATTTTTCTTGGCAGGATAAATCTGAAACCGCAAAAATTTATGCAAATGCAGGAATTGTTGTGGGAAATCACATTGGCGGAAATGATTTTGTTGTTCCGTTCTGTGCAGGAACAGATTTTAGTTTTAAGAATGCGCTTTCTTCCAGAAAAATAACTTTGGGATTTGAAGGCGGACTTGATTCTTATCTTCTTGAAGTCAGCAGTCTTGAAAATAAGTTTAAATTTGCGGTTGTTGCGGCAATGCCGGAAGAAACCAGCGATTTTTATGGCAAGGCAACAATGCTTTTTCCTATAAAAGACCGTTTTACACTCTCTGCTTTTAGTGAATTCAGAAAAACTGCTTTTGACAATGGCTTGATTGAACCTGATTACGATGTAAAAGTGCCTGTTTCAGATATTTTTGGTCAATATTTATTTGTTCAGGATGAAAAAACTCAATTTAATACTGATATAAACTTTGCAGTGCGGGTTGGTATTGCAAATATTTCTGCAAACTGGAAATCCTATTGGATTGATGTTCCGGCGGATGAAGCAAGCCAGTTTGTAAATGCTGCAATTTCTTTGCAGACAGAAAATTCCGCGTTTGGATTTGACGGTAGTTTTGGACTTTCATTAAATCCTGATGACGATAATGTTCCTGAAGTTGATTTAAGCGTTTTTTGGCGGCTTACTCCTGCAGTTAGGCTTGCGGTTACAGTAGATGATGTTGTAAAATTGATTTCAGGAGAAGAGCGGGAATACGCGGGTGAATATATTTCGCGTAGCGGAACGGTTGCCTTGCTGGTAAAGTTCTTCTTTTAATAAAACAGAAAAATTAAAAATACTATCTACGGGAGAAAGCTATGTTTGGAGCGATAAGGGCTGGCGGTATTCTTATGCTGCCTATAATTTTGTGCGGAATTACTGCGACTTTTATTATTATTGAGCGTTGTTTTTATTTTTATGTTACAAAAAAGCGTGATATAAAACTTATGTACGATTTAAATCATTGTATTGCAGACGGAAATTTTGAAGATGCATTTTCAAGTTGCACAGAAGCGGATACTCCGACTGCACAGGTTGTAAAAAAGGCTTTGGATTGCCGCTCTTGGCCGGAAAATGATATGAAAGATGCCGTGGAAGCGGAAATGTCGGCAGTTGTGCCACGCTACGAACACTTTCTTACACCACTTGGTACAATCGCTAATATTTCCACATTGCTTGGACTTTTAGGAACTGTAACAGGAAATATAAAAGCGTTCGGTATTCTTGGTTCCGGAGGAACGATGGGCGATCCTTCGCTTTTGGCTGGTGCAATCGGCGAAGCGTTAATAACAACTGTTGCAGGACTTGTTGTTTCAATTCCGTCGCTTGTGTTTTATAATTATTTTGTAAGCCGCGTAAACCGACGTATTGCAGAAATGGAATCAAATGTTACTAATCTGGTAATAAAACTTTCAGGAAGAGTGAAATAATGAAATTAAGAGCGAGAAGAAAAAATATTCAGGCAACTGTTGATATGACGCCGATGCTTGATGTTGTATTCCAACTTATTATTTTCTTTTTAGTTTCTACAACTTTTGCGGTTCTGCCGGGAATCAACTTGAATCTTCCGGAAAGTACAACTGCAGAAAGCACTTCTAATCTTGGAATTACAATTACTGCGGATAAAAAAGGCGGACTGTGGTTTAACGATAAGCAGGTTACATTTAAAACTTTGGGAAATGAGCTTGTGAATTTTGATACGAAAAAGACGAAAAAATCTGAATTTCCTATTACAATAGAAGCGGATGATCAGGTTACAAACGGAACTATTGTAAAACTTTTTGATGTAATCCGGCAAAGCGGTTATTCTGCAATAAATCTTAGGACAACAGAGAAAAGATAATATAAAAAATAATGAAAATAAGAAGTCAGTTTGAAAAATATATAAATATTTACTCAACAGATGAAACCCAGGCTAAGGCTATGAAAGTGGGTTTTCTGTTTACTGGTGTTATCTGGTTTGTTCTTCTTATTGTGCTTGCGGTTTTGCCCGGATTGCAAGTTAAAAAAAAGTATAAAACTGTGCGCATAATTCTTGAACCGGCAGTTCAAAAAGCGGCGGACAAAGATGTGTCTTCGTTTTCTTCTTCCGGTGGTGCTTCTGAAATAAAAACAGAGCCTAAAATGGCAAAACAGCAGAAGTCGGCTCCGTCAGTTTCTGCTGCTCCCGCTCAGAAAAAATCGGAAACTTCAAATAAAAATGCGCAAACTCAAAAGAACATCACAAAAACGGAGAATTCTGATTCTGCGCAGAAA
>CAYXDA010000179.1:0-3272 GCA_964463615.1 uncultured Treponema sp. | reverse complement strand
TTATATTATCTTTCTGATAATAATTAAGTTTATATTTTGTATCACCAAAACTGTGATCTTCTTGATAAGCATATGCAACAAGTCCATCTGTAGGACCTTCCAAAGGATCAGGAATTTTTTCCATAGAATCAGCAGAAGGAACCGCAAAAGCTTTTTCATACAAAATATCTTCTTTTCCTCCATTGTGAATGTAAGTCATTCCTTCCATTTTGCTTATAGAACGAAAAACTGTACACATACTTTCAACATTCACTTTAGAAACATCATCTGTTAATTCTGATTTTGGAATCAAATAAAGAAATTCCGCTAAAAAAGGAACACCTTTTTCAGTTTCACAAATCAAACCGCTCTTAATCTGCTCTGCATAAGAACATTCCGGAACAAGTTCTATTACATTTTCTTTTTTTGGATGAATTATTGAAATTTTTCCGTTAGTTTTTAATTCTTCAACATATTTAGAATTAACTAAATTTTCAACATTAATATTCTGACCAAAAACAGAAAGTGTAAAAGTAAAAAAAACAGCAACAAAAGAAATACTTTTTTTCATTTTTTCTCCCATAAGATATTTTGCGAAAAGTTTTACATAAACCGCAAAATTATTTAAAAAGAAAATTGCGTCATTGTAAAAAAGTTACAAATGACGCAATTTCTGTTTTTTATCTTTCAAAACCTTTATAAATTACGCGAACTTGTTTGTAAAGTCCTTCGCCTTCAGATTTTGTGTCAATATCAGGAATATCATTCAAAGTTGTATGGATAAGTCTTCTTTCAAACGGATTCATCGGTTCAAGCAAAATCGATCTATGAGTTGTATGAACTTTATCTGCTGTATTATAAGCCAATCGAACCAATGATTCTTCGCGACGAATTCTATAATTTTCAGTATCAAGAATTATGCGAATTTCTTCATGTCCAAGTTTACCTGCGTAAATATTAGCCAAAAGCTGCAAAGCATCAAGATTTTTTCCTTTGCGACCAATCAAAATTGAAGAATTATCAGATTCAAGTTTAATTCCCAACTTTTTTTCTTCGCGGAAAACAACTTCTACTTTTACGTTGTAACCCATTTTTTCAATTGTAGTTTTAACAAATTCAACTATCTTTGTTTCAAATTCACTTTGAGGAAGCGGATCTGAAACAACTTTGCTGGCAGCTGCAAAAGAAGAACCTCTTTCGCTTAAAGTAGAAGGTTGAGCATCATCCAATGTATGAACGCAAATCTTTACATAACCATTTTTAAAAAGAGTTTTCTTCTGAGATTCCAAAATTTCAACATCAAACTGATCTCTTTGAAGACCAAGTTCATTTGCTGCAATTTCAATAGCCTCTTTTTCTGTTTTACCTTCAAATTCGTAAGTCATTTATTTTTCCTCTATTTATTATTTATTTTTCTTAGCAGAAATTTCTGCTCTTTTTAATTTCATAGATTTATTTATAATAATTTGCTGAATCATCTGGAAAATGTTACTAACTGTCCAATAAAGCAACAATCCGGAAGGAGCATTATAAAACAAAACAAAGAACAAAATAGGCATTCCATACATCATAAATTTCATCTGCGCTTGAGTTGAACCAGTAGCTCCAACAGTTCCGCCCATATTTGTAATTTTTCCGAAGAAAAGCTGCGAAGCAAGGTAAATAAACGGAAGAATTCTTAAATGATTTCCGAAGAATGGAATGTTAAATTTAAACATATAAACGCTATCCCCAGAAGAAAGATCTTCAATCCAATGAGGAATAAAACTTGAACCGCGGAATTCAAAATAATTGTTAAACAAATTATACATTGACCACAAAATAAGGAACTGAACAATCATCGGCAAACAACCGCTCATCGGGTTATAACCAACTTCCTGATAAATTTTTGCCATTTCCTGTTGCATTTTTTGCGGATTATTTTGATATTTAGCCTGAATTGATTGAATTTTAGGCTGAATTTCCTGCATTTTTAAAGTAGACATAGACTGATTCTTTGTAAAAGGAAACATAGCAAGTTTTATTAAAATTGTCATAATAATAATGGAAAGTCCCCAGTTATGAACAACTTTATTTATAACTTCCATAATCCATTTAAGAATTGTTTCCAGCCATCCAAGCCATCCGCTTGAATTTAAACTTTCTGAAAGTTTTAAATCGCTTAATCCCCAAACATTTTTTTCTGCAACATTGTAAATTTTCAAGTCCCTATCATTTCTTGGACCAAAATACATATAATATGTATCTTTAATATCTGTTGCATTTACTGGTTTTCTTACAAGAATTGCCTGTGCATTTGCATAATTATTAGTTTCAACAACATTAGAATAATAAGAATAATCCATTGTTGTAAAGTTTTCAGGAATAACTATTTCTTCAAAATATTTTCCGCCAATTCCATTCCAAATGTATTCTTTGTTATACATTTTAATTTCAGCTTTGCTTCCAATAATTTGTCGTTTAGATTTGTTTCCGTTGTAAGAAATAAATTGTCTATTTTCGTAACGATCAATTTTTGGATTAAAATGAGGTCCTATTTGTGGCGAAGTTCTTAAAGTATAAACAAATTCTGTTTCATCTTCAGAATGAAACAGAATTTCAAGTTTGAACATATAATCATTTTCAAAAGTATATCTTTTTCCAAAAGTTACATTATGAAAATTTCCATTTTCATCTTTAAGTTTAAAATCTTTTGTAAAAAGATAAGTTTTTTCATCTGGTTGTGAAAAATTAAAAATATCATTTATTATTTGTGAACTGTAATTTGAACTTAAAGCAACAGCACACGCTCTGTTAAACTCTGAAACATTATCAACCATTTGAACGCCTTCTTTTATATTTACGTCAATATGGTCAAGTAATTTAAAACTTATAATATCACCGCCCTTATTTGTAAGAACTACTTCTGTTTTTTCTGTTTTTACGATAATTTCTTTTTCTTCAGTCTGTTCCTGTTTAGCTGAAACTATAAATTTTTCAACTTCATTTGAAGAATTTGCAGTTTCAGTAACAGTCTGCTCTTCAACAGAATTCACAGGTTCTGCAGGAACTTTAGGCATAAATCGTGACTGAAAAATAATGGAAGCCACAACAACAATTGTAGAAAGTGTAATTGCAATGATTGTATTTTTATTCATGGAATTTCTCCTAACTCAACTAAGGAACTGGATCGTAACCGCCTTTAAAAAAAGGATTACAACGTAATATTCGTTTAATTGCTAGAAAAGTTCCTTTACCAGAACCATATTTTTGAATTGCTTCCAAAGCGTATTGAGAGCACGACGGTGTGAATC
>CAYXDA010000178.1:0-3319 GCA_964463615.1 uncultured Treponema sp. | reverse complement strand
CTCCTATTATCACGCTTGATTCTAGTTCTAGCGATGCAAAATACACTGAAATTTCTGAGGCAAAAGAACTTTCTGCAACTATATCTGGCGGAAGTGGAACTTTGCATTATCAGTGGTATAAAAATGGTGCAAAATTCGGAGATGAAAAAACTTCTGCAAATCCAACGGAAAAAGCAACAGTAACTCCGGATACATTTACCACATATTATTTAGTTGCTTGGAATGAAAAAAATGATCAAACATCTGCACTTGCAACTTCTGAAATTATTACAATTTCCGAAGAAGATATAGTAATTACAGTTACAACTTCTTGGTCAGAAAATAAAGCAAAAGTTGGTACAAAACTTTCTGTTTCTGCAACAACAAACGTGCCATGCTATATTTCTTACCAGTGGTATAGTACTGATAAGAACTCTGAGGCAGATACTGCTATTGGCGAAACATCTGAAGACTATATACCAAATGCTGACGGAACATATTTCTGTAGGGTAACTGCAAAATCTAACGCAACACAAAAAGTAAAACTTGCAGATTCTGAAAAATGTTATGTATCATCGGGCAGCGCTACAGAACATGGTAGCGGCAACGTTGGATTTGATTTTAATTCTAATAATTAAAAATCTGAATATCAGAACAAATTTGTTTTGATGATTGTAAACAGTTTTCCGCCCGGAATGTTTTGGGCGGAAAATATTGTGAATATTTTAAGAGAAAAAAATGAGATTAACAAAATTAACTAAGACAATCTTAAAGTTAACATCTGTTGCTGCTCTTTTTGGAATTTTTGCTTTTGCAAGTTGTACAAATGCTTTGGAAGATAAATCTGCTTCATTAAATAGTGTTTCCGGATATGGTTCGCTGAAATTTGTAAAAGAAAATCATTCTAAAGCGTTGGATATGGCTGATTTAACTAGCGCAACCGTAACTGTAAGTGGTTATGGAATGGACGATATTATAAAACCGGAAATTGGTATTTCTGGTGGAAAAGGTTCTGCGCAAATTGACGGAATTCCTGTTGGTAAAAACCGTATTGTAACTATAAAGTCTAATCTGGACGGAGCGGTTTTGCGCGCTTTGGTAGATATTAATGAAGGCGATGAAAATACTGTTTCTGTAAGTTGGAATACAACAGCACTTGCAAATGTTTATTTTTCTTTGCTGAAAAATCAGAAAATTGATATATCTTCTTATGGAACTACAGAAAAATCTGCAATTCAGGAAATGATTCCGGATGTTCATCCAAGTTTGGTGAATGCTTCTAAAATTGCATTGGATTATGCTTCTGGAAAAACAGGAACTGCTGATGATTATACTTTGAGTTATGGAACTGTTTCCGTAAAAACAAGCGGCGTAAATAAGTATACAATTCAAATTACAGACATTGCCTCTGAAAAAGTTGTGGTTTCTTCTGATTCTCAAACTTCTTCATTAAATGCGTATCCGGGAAGTTGGAAAGTATATGTTTTTGATGAAAGCGGAACAAAAGTTGACACTAAAAATATCAATGTAGTTTCTGGTAAAACAAGTACGGTAAATGTTTCTCTTGAATCTAGAGGAAGTGTTCCTGCTGATTCTATAACTTTATACGTTCCAAAAAACAATCCAGACGGATATACGCATGTTTGGGCTTGGAATCCTGATAATACAAGTCAAAACTATACGAACGAAGGGAAATGGCCTGGAGACAAAATGACAGAATCAGATGAGTATTTGGTTTATGCAATAAATGCGACGTCAAGCATGGTCATTTTGAACGAAAATGGAAATAAACAAACAGCTAACCTTTGTATTTCATCAGCTGGTGCATACAAATGGAATGGCTCTGCTTTTGAACCGTATAAACCAGAAAATGACGGAAATGTTCTTAAAGTTTCTGTAACAAATCCGGAAAGCGGCGGAACTGGTGATGAAACAGGTGTGAAAGTTTATGTTTCCGCAGACAGCGCGCCTAGTATTTGGCTTTGGCAGGCTGATGATGGCTTGGAAACAACAAAACTTATGGGCTACACTTGGGATAACCAGCCTCAGATGGAAAAAGCAACGGATTTGAATGACAATTCAAATTGGTACGTGTTTACACCAACTTTGGATTCTTATATATCCGGCGGAAAATTTGTATTTATTTTGAATGGAAACAGCGGAAATATTAATTCTGGTAAATCTGCTACATTCTGGTACGATGCAAAAGGCGTTGTTGGCGATGCAAAGAAATTCTACGATTCTGATCCGACTACAAAACCAGAGCCAGTAAAACCTATTGTTACGATCAAACCGGCTTCTGGAAATGTAAAAACTACAGGACAAATCAGCATAACTTATACAGACGGAAACGATACCATTTCTTCTGCAAAAGTTACGATTAACGGCACAGAATATTTTATGGCTCCTGCGGCGGGAACATTTACAAAAACTCTTGCAGAATTGGGCATTACAGAAGATGGACAGTCAATTACAGTTTCGGCAATAGTAACAAACGGACAGGGAACAACAAAAAAAGAAGTAACGCTTACTAGCAAATCTGTAGACGCGAAAGACACATTCACTTGGGACAATGCGAACGTTTATTTTGTTCTTACAGACCGATTCTATAACGGCGACACAAAAAATGACCATAGTTATTACAGAAAAAACAATTTAAGTGGCGATGAAAATGTTGCAACTTTCCATGGTGGCGACATTGCTGGTCTTACACAAAAACTTGATTATCTTGATAAGCTTGGCGTAAACGCAATTTGGATTACTGCACCTTATGAACAGGCTCACGGCTGGGTTGGAGGAAAGAACGGTGCATTTCCTCATTATGCATTCCACGGTTATTACACGCTTGACTGGACTTGTATGGATCAGAATATGGGAACTGTGGAAGAACTACGCACATTTGTAAATGCGTGCCACTCAAAAGGAATCCGCGTTGTAATGGACGTTGTTATGAATCACGTTGGTTATAACAATACGCAAGATATGATTACTTATAAGTACGGAAAAACCAGTCATATAAACGGCTGGCTTGAAAAAGTGGGCGGAAAATGGGATGCGAATGATACTGTAGTATGGGACAATTCTTTGTGGGATTCAACTTGGTTTGGTCCGTGGATTCGTTCGTTCGGTTATGAAAGCGGTTCTGAATATGGCGGAAACTGCGGCGGTTTGCCTGATGTAAAGACTGAATTGACAAGCAGCGTTGGAATGGCGCCTGTTCTTGTTACAAAATGGAATCAGGAAAAAGACAGCGACTCTCAAACAGTTTCTGCTGGCGGAAACACTACTGGAAATAAAATCGGTGATTATAAAAATCCTTCCGTAGCAAATGCAGACTGGA
>CAYXDA010000177.1:0-3321 GCA_964463615.1 uncultured Treponema sp. | reverse complement strand
GTTGGAACAGAAAACTTAATGCAAATCTTTCTGAAAAAAACGGAGTGAACAAAGTTACAGAAGCATGCGAAAATATTCTTAAAGTTGCCGTCGCAAAACAAAAAAGCAAAGAATATGGTTTTATTTGTCTTTTTACAGACGGCAACGGAACCTATTGGAATAAAGTTTCGCGCGGTTTTGCAACTGCCGTAAATGAAAGTCTTTCTTCTTTGGAAACCCTTGTTGATTCTGAAAATATATTTTCAGAAGAGCAAAAGCAGAAAATCAATAAAATTTACGGAATTTTAAACGAGCTAAGCAGATAAAAACATTGCAAAAGAACTCTGAAAAAAATCAAAGAGGCAAAAAATCAAAAATATTTTACGATTCCATTCGGGACTATTTTTTAAGCCTAAAGATAATTCAGAGTCTATTTTGCATCAACAGAATTTATCCGCTCTGTTCCGATCCCTGCATCTTTTTGCGACGGCGCTTTTTCTTCACTCTCCTCTTTATCTTCTATCCCAAGAAGTTTCTGCGCGCGTTTTCTGTTTGATGAATTGCGGTTTTTATCTTCCGCAAGCTGAAGCACAGCGGATTTTATTGTTTCGTAACGGCCGGCATTATACATATCAAGTCCGAGCGAAGCTGTCTGCGCATCTTTTGACTGAACGTAAAGAACTCCTGTCTCTGCAAAAGCCGGCTGCATATATTTTGCAAGAAGTTTGCCGAGCGAATAGCGCAAAGTTTTTCTTTTTGGATCATCAGCAACGCTTTTTGCAAGTTCCGCTATTTCTTTTGTTCCGGCATTATTTCCGTTTTTCAAGAGAGCCTCTGCCGCCATAGATTTTGCAGAATCAGGAACTTTTTTATCTGTAATCTGATTTACAAGAAATTCATTTCCTTTAGCTGTGTTCAACGAGGCAATTGCAGGATAGCATTCTTTTTTTACCGCATTTTCCGAATCATTTTTTGCGCGGTAAATAAGAAAATCAATTGCGCCTGTCATATTCATTTCTTTTACCGCTTTTACCGCTTGAATCCGAACTTTCACGTGGTCATCACGAATTGCCTGCATAATTGCATTTTTCGCTTTCTTTGAATCAGGAAAATTTTGAAGTCCTTTTATGCAATATTCCCGCATATTAGGATCGCCGGTTTCGTAAAGATTTATAAGAACCGGAATTGCTTCCTCTTTTTTCATATTTCCAATCGCTTCCGCCGCATACATTCTTACAAAAGAATTTTCATCTTCGTCCTGCGCAATCTGCATTACAGAATCAAAAGTTTCCACCGCATTCATCTGACCCAAAGTACGCATAAGCGCCTGTCTTTGATTCGTTTCCAAATCATCATGTTCCAGAAACTTTGCAAGGTACAACGCTTCTTTTGTGCCGCCGGTTTTTCCAAGAGCAGTCAGAGCCATGGTAAAATATTTTTCATCATCCGCGTCTATAAGTTTTATCAAAGCCGGAGCGGCCGCTTTACATTTTACTTCTGAAACATAGTTCATGCATTTTTGAACAACCGCAAGAGGCATATCGAACGGATCATCAAGAATTGTAACGGCATAATCTTCCAGACAAGGATCTTTTTGATTTGCAAAATAGCCAAGAATTTTTTCGCGCACATCATTGCTTGCCGTAGATTGAAAAAGATTGTAAAGTGCATTTGAATAACGGGGATCTTCAGATTCCACAATTTCATCAACAACTTTGTTTATTTCTGTCGGAGTTCCAAAAGAAAGCGCGTTTGTTTTTTCTTCATATTCTGAATTATCAGGATCTTTTTGCTGTGCGGCTTTAAGTTTTTCAGGATCAGGCTCCATTGGCTTTTTTTCCGCTGGAATTTCAACTTGAATTGAAGCAATATCATCTCCATACTCATCTGTATTTTCTGCAACATCGGAATCAGATTCAGAATCATTCAAATCTTGTACAAGCGGAGGCGCAAAACTTTCTGTTTCAGGTGCGGAATTTTCAAAATCGGCGGAAATTGAGTTCTCTTCAACTTCAGTGCCAGGCAAATCCAAGCCGGACAGAGCATAATCTTCTTTTTCAGCAGAAGATTCAACAGAAGTCAAATCTTCAATTTCAGGTTCATCTGAAACAAGCGCAGAATTCTGAGAAAAGCAAAAAGATTTGCACAGCAACAGAAAAACAAAAAATGTATTCCGGAATAATTTTTGAATGTAAATCTTCAAAAACGGAAATTTTACATTCAATTTAAAAACGGCTTTATCCCAACATATATTTTCAGCCGTTATAATCTTATTAAAAGTTTTCATTATTGAATTTCACCCCGCTTATAGCGTTCAAGAAAGTTCTTTTTGTATTGTTCAAAGCAATCGCCGTCAATCGAAGAACGAATTTCTTCCATCATATTATGCAAAAAATAAAGATTATGATATGTTGCAAGCATTGAACTTAAAATTTCCTGTTCCTTAAAAAGATGTCTTAAATACGCACGGCTATATGTGCGGCAAACTTTGCATTTACATTCTGAATCAACAGGCTTAAAATCATGCTTGTAACGTTCCTGCTTTATGGAAAGAGGTCCGTCGTGTGTAAAGTAAGAACCGTTCCGCGCATTTCTTGTAGGAAGCACGCAGTCAAACATATCCACACCGTCAGAAACCGCTTCCAGAATATATTCCGGAGTTCCTATTCCCATCACATAAACAGGCTTTTCTTCCGGCAAAAACTGCATTGTATGTTTTAAAAATTCAGCAAAACATTCAGCCGGCTCGCCAACACTTAATCCGCCGATTGCAATTCCAGGAAGATCAAGTTCCGCAACAAATTCCGCACTTTCTTTTCGCAAATCCTTAAAAAAGTTTCCCTGAACTATAGGAAAAAGCATGCCTTTGTAACCGTCATTCTGAGCATTAATCCACTCTTTTTTAGCTCGTTCAGCCCAGGCCCGCGTTACTTTAAGAGCGTGTTCCGCTTCTTTTCGCTCTACGCCGTATCCGGAACAAACATCCAGCTGCATCTGAATATCAGAATTGAACTTAACCTGCGTCTGAACAACATTTTCCGGCGTAAAAAGATGATAACTTCCGTCAAGATGGCTTTGAAACTTAACTCCTTCCGGATTTATTTTTCTTAGCGATGAAAGGCTAAAAACTTGAAAACCGCCGGAATCTGTAAGAAAATTTCCTTTGAACTGCGAAAAACCGTGCAATCCGCCCGCCTCTTGAATCAAATCCGCACCAGGCCGCAAAAAAAGATGGTAAGTATTTGCTAAAATTATTTCAAATCCAATTTCTTCCAAATCTTCTTTTGAAATCGCTTTTACAGTTGCACAAGTTCCGACAGGCATAAAAACAGGAGTACGCAC
>CAYXDA010000176.1:0-3385 GCA_964463615.1 uncultured Treponema sp. | reverse complement strand
ATGTACGCAACATATTCCGAACGTTGCTGCACGGCTTTTATAATAATATTCTTTACGCTTATAAGATCAATTTTCAAACCTTTTATTTTAGAGCGGTCGCGTGGATTTACCTGTTGTTTGAAAAATTCGTCGCAGGCGTCTAAAAGAACAAGTATTTCCTGATTTTCAGAGATGCTTTTGTTAATATATTCCAAAAGTTTTTCTTCGGGAAGATTCTTTGCTTTGTTGAATTCTATGCTGCCCCTGTTTGACAGCGCGTTAAAAAAATTTGCCTTGTGCTGAAGGTTCGTAATAAAAATATTTATATCAATAGAGCGCCGTGTTTGCGTTCCTTTTTTCGGATCTGTTATGGTAACATTGTAGATTAAAGGCGGTTCGGGAAGATTAAAAAGTGAGCGCAGCGCTTTCTTTAATTTTTTGAAGAATGTGTTTTTCTGCTTTTCGAATATATTTATATTTGCGGTCAGTTTTTCTTCTTCAATTTCGTATAGTTCGCCAAGGTTAGAAAGTGTATGCAGGCAATTCAAAAGAATCCGCTTGTAGTCAATTGTGCTTTTAGTTTCTTTTTTTTCTTTTTGCTTGATCTGAAGTTTTAAAAGCACTGATTCCTGCAGGTTTGTGCGGTTCGGAGACAAGTCTTCAGAGGCGATTTCTTGAATAAGTTCGCTGTAATATGGAGTTTTTCCCATAACAGAAGGAAAAACTTTTTTTATTTCTGCAATTTCGTCCGGAACGGAAGAGCTTGCTTTGTCTTTGTCGTATTTTGGATGTTCAAAAATATCATGCCGGATTTTTATTTTGTATGATTCACGCTGAAAATCCATAAGTTCTTTTAAAATCAGATTGATTTCTTGAACTGCTTTTGCACTTTTCGCAACAGAATCTGTTATAAGGCTGTTTTGCAGCTGCTGTGTATTTTTTCGCGCTTCCTGAATTAAAACTGCAAGGCCGCGCGTATTTGCACTTGGGCAGTTTGGATTCATGTTGTTCCATTGAAAAGAATTATTCAGTTCCATTAGTTTTTTTATTTTGGGAATTGTTATTCCATCTGTTGAAAATTTTATGTAAGTGCAGATAAAGTCAAGCATACTTTCGTAGTCGGAAAGCCGTGAACCGATAACTAAAGATCGTTCGTTTTCCAAAAAAGGACTTTCATCCGGAACTGAAATATCAGAAATTTTAGTTTCAAGTTTATACGGATCCGGAGTTATAAGACTTCGCTTTACAAGTATTTCGTAAAGATTTCGTACACAAATGTGAAGAAGCCTGTAGGATTCAAGCATTTTCGGCAATTCTGTTGAGTTCAAAAAATCGCCTTTTTCTTTTAGTGCATTTTTTAGTTTTGATAAAAATTCTAAGGATTCTGACATATCTATATTATCGGTCTTTTTGCTTTTTAAATCCATATTTTTCTATATTTTATTAAATAAATTGAAGAAAAAATCAAAATCTGGTCTTAAAGCTGGCCGCATGGAAGATAAAATTTTATTTCAGGACCACCCGGCGGAATATTCTTTTTTTTTCATATAAGCTCGAATTTCCGGTTCTTAAATTTCATTCATTTTTATACAAAATTTCATTTAAATCTACACAAATAAAGCCGCTTCTTGCTGTTTTGAAAAAAGAAGTTTCTTCCCAAGCGGCATAAAGATTTGTGCCGGAAATTAAAAAGTTTCCGTATGAAAATCCCGCCGGAAGTTTCGGTAGTTTTATGCCGATTGTTTTTCCATGTTTTAAAATTCTGTTTTCAAAAAGGGCTCCGTTCATAAAAAGAGTTCCGTCAGAAAAAAGACATGCAGCCCAAGTGTCGCTCAGAATTGCGTAAGACGCGATTTTTTCGCTTTCCTGAATATTGTTTCCGTGTAAAAATTTTCTTGGGCTATGTCCGCCGGCTGTGTGAACTGTAACTACGAACTGAATTGAATTTGATAGACTTGCAAGAAGTTGTTTTATTCTTTCCGGTGCTTTTGAAAAATTTTGAACTTCCATAGCCTTTCTGAAATTTTCAACAGAAGTTTGGGTTACAAAAATAGAATTATTTGCATTTGCCGGCGAAATTGAAGTAAGAGTTTCTTTCGGCTGAAAAGTTAAATATGAAAATTCTATTTTTTTCGCACCGTTTCCGGAATCTTTCACAGAACACGTCCAAAATTGTCCGTCCCAGGTAAAATCCGTTATTTCTGAAGTTTGCGGAACTCCAAGATTTTCAACTGTAAGAATCGGGTAGCAGATATTTTGCTCTGTATTCAGTTGCACCAAAAAAGTGTGCATTGCATTTGTAGGAATTTTCTGATTGTTAAAAAATGTGCTTTTGTAAACTGAAAAAATCGGCGTTTCATCAAAAAAAACAAGATTTCCCGCTGTTGAATTTGCAAAAATTTCTTTGTCTTGAACAAAATCTATGTTTTTTCCGCTGAAGCAAAGAATTCCCGCTCTGTTTACAATTGCAAATCCTTTTGGAATTTCTGTTCCGCCGGAATTTTGAACGGATGCGGCGGAAATTCTTGTAGCTTCTGTCCAAGGTTTAAAAGGAACTGCCGGAACGGAAGAAAGATTTTCTGTTTTATAAAAATTTTCATTGGCAAAATAATACCAACTGTGTTTTGCACTTGTTTCTTGAATTGTTTTCTGCATTTCTTTTTGCTTTGATTTTCCGCATGAAATAAAAAGTGAAAAAATCATGATAAGCGCGGCGGTTTTTGCAATAAAAATCTTCATATTTAAAGTTTATAACGGTAAAGAATTTACCGCAAGCGAAAAAGTTGAATCTTGAACGGAAACTGTTACTATCTTTGAATTGAAAAATCCACTTTCATCATATAGAAGAAATTTGTTCACTTTTAGAGTTGAAAGAGTGAATGTTTCAGATTCCTCTGAAAATGAGATGTTCTGCGGAATGTATGAGTGGAGCGGTGTTTTTTGTAAAGTAGTAAAGAGTTTTTCTGATGAAAAGTTTTTTGTTTTCTTTATAGTAAATTTTGAAGCTGAGAAATTTTCTGCACTTATTGAACTTAGAATATCTTCCTGATTTAAAAGCCACGGATTATAAAATTTTTTTGAATTTTTGATTTTTGTGTTTATTGTTTGAATAAATTTTTCCCAATTGAACTTTGCGGCGTAATTTCTGCAGTTTTCCTGCGGATTAGAAAGCATTGCGTTCAAATAAAATTTTTGCAAAGTTTCTGCGCAAAAACCTGATTCCCAAGAAATATTTTTTTCATAGGGAAAAATCATTCCGGCAGGTTCAAAAAATTCCTTTTCGCAGATAAGCGGCCGCACAAGAACGGAAACCGGCGCGGAATCGTTCAGCTCAAGCGTTATTGATTCGCGTTCTGCGGAAATCGCGAAATTTTCGCTTGAAGCGCCGTCTGTAACTGTAATATTC
>CAYXDA010000175.1:0-3390 GCA_964463615.1 uncultured Treponema sp. | reverse complement strand
CGCTTTGCTTTCAACCGTGCTTTGAGAAATTAAAATTGACACGGACGTCAATTTTAATTTTGTTTACTTGACAATTTCGCCATTTCTGCTAGACTAATATAAAATGACAAAAAATGAAAAAATGTCATTTTGAATAATTAGTTGAGGTTGAATATGTCTAAAAAATTTGCATTTTTATTTCCTGGTCAAGGTGCTCAGGAACCTGGAATGTTGAAAGATATTTGTGATGCTTTTCCAGAAGCTCGTGCTGTTGTTGATGAAGTTTCTAAAATAACTGGCGTTGATATGCCAAAACTTATGTGGGAATCTGATAAGGAAGTTCTTAGCCGCTCTGATAACAGTCAGCTTGCAATTACAACCGCTTCTTTGGCAACTATGAAAGTTTTGGAAGGCAAAGGAATTGTTCCTTCTGCTTCTATGGGATTTAGTCTTGGAGAATTTCCTGCGTTGTATGCAGCTGGAGTTCTTTCTTTTGAAGATGTTATAAAAGTTGTGCAGAAGCGCGGTAAAATTATGCAGGCAGTTTGCGAAGAAATTGCTTCTGAAAATGCAGGGCATGCGCCTGGTATGAGTGCAATTCTTGGTCTTTCGCCGGAAAAAGTTCAGGAAATTGCAAAAACGATTCCTGATGTTTATGCTGCAAATTTGAACAGCGTAAAGCAGACTGTAATTTCTGGAACTTTTGATGGTCTTGCAGCTGCGGAAAAAGTTTTTGCAGAAGCAGGTGCGCGCCGTTGTGTTCGTCTTGCTGTTGCGGGTCCGTTCCATTCTCCTTTGATGCAGAAAGCTGCTGATGAATTCGAAAAGGCGATTGCAGATGTTACTTTTAATAATCCTAAAATTGAACTTTTTAGCAATGTAACCGGCGCAAAAGCGACAAGTGGCGAAGAAATTAAAAAGAATGCAGTTTTGCACCTTACAAATCCTGTTCGCTGGACAGATGAAGAAGCAGTTCTTGGTTCTGTTCTGACGGATGATTGGCAGGTTTTGGAAGTTGGTCCTGGAAAAGTTTTGTCTGGTCTTTGGGCAAAAACAGAATTTGGCGAAAAATTTTCAGTTCCTTCTATCAATACAGTTGAAAGCATAAACGAATTGTAATAAATAAAACCTTAATTGATTTCTTGATAACAGAAAATCTTGGAGTAAAAATGTTAAAAGGTAAAAAAGCGCTTGTTACTGGTTCTAGTCGTGGAATTGGAAGAAAGATTGTTGAAGTTTTTTTAGCGAACGGAGCGGAAGTTTGGGGACTTTGTTCAAAGCCTTCTGCTGCTAAAGCTGAACTTGAATCTTTTGCGGATGAGAAAGGTACAAAATTCCATGAGATTTGTGCAAACGTTGGAAATGCGGAAGAACTTTCTGAAGTTGTAAAAGCCGCTCTTGCGGAAGCCGGAAATTTTGATGTTCTTGTAAATAATGCAGGTATTACGCGTGATGGACTTTCTTTCAGAATGAAAATGGAAGACTGGCAGAATGTTTTGAACGTAAATCTTACGGGAACATTTGTTGTTACACAGATTGTTTCTAATGCAATGCTGCGCGCCAGAGCCGGTTCAATTATTAATATGAGTTCGATTGTTGGTATTCACGGACAAGGCGGACAAGTTAATTATGCGGCTTCTAAGGGTGGATTGATTGCATACAGCAAATCTCTTGCAAAAGAAGTTGGCGCGCGCGGAATTCGTGTTAACTGTATTGCTCCTGGTTTTATTGAAACTGATATGACTGCGGTTTTGAACGAAGATTTGAAAAAATCTATGGTGGACGCAGTTCCGCTGAAACGTGCGGGAAAACCAGAAGACATTGCGAATACGGCTTTGTTTTTAGCAAGCGACCTTAGCACTTATATTACCGGTCAGGTAATTGGTGTTGATGGCGGTATGGGCGCATAAAAGTTTTAAGGCGCGAAATGCGCTGTTGGTTTGCGATATACGCCTACGCCGGATATGTAGGGGCGCGCAGCGCGTGCGAAGCACCGACCGTTAGGGTAGCCCGAAGTAGCCGGAACATAAGAAAGAAACTTCGTTCAGATATATAAAAAACTAAAGATAAGGAATTTAAGATGGAAAAAAGACGAGTTGTTATTACTGGTTTGGGTGCGATTACTCCGATTGGAAATTCTGTTGCTGAATTTTGGAGCGGAATTAAGGCTGGAAAGAGCGGCATTGCTCCGATTACTCATTTTGATGCTTCTGTAAACAAGGTTCATTATGCGGCTGAAGTAAAGAATTTTGATGCTGGTAATTATATGGATCCGAAAGAAGCCAGAAAAATGGCGCGTTTTTCGCAATATGCTGTTGCGGCGGCTAAGCAGGCTTTGGAAGATTCTAAACTTTTGGGAAATGCGGAAGTTTTGGATGAAACTGGTTGTATTCTTGGAGTTGGAATTGGCGGTTTTGAAGTAACAGAAGCTTCTGCTAAGGGTTATTTTAATTCTGGCTGCACAAAAACTGCTCCGATGACAATTCCGGAACTTATTCCGAATGAAGCCGGCGGAAATATTGCTATGCAGTTCGGTTGTCATGGTCCGGTTCAGGCTGTTTCTACGGCATGCTCTTCTGGAACTGATGCTATGGGCGTTGCTTTTGATATGGTTCGTTCCGGCCGATTGGATGTTTGTTTGACTGGTGGTGCGGAATCTACAATTAACGGCTATGCGATTGTTGCATTTGAAGTTTTGCATGCTCTTTCTACTGGTTTTGATGATGATCCTACAAAAGCAAGCCGTCCTTTTGATAAAAAGCGAAATGGTTTTGTAATGGGTGAAGGCGCTGGTGTTTTGATTTTTGAAGAATATGAACATGCAAAAGCGCGCGGTGCAAAGATTTATGCGGAAGTTGCAGGTTACGGTTCTTCTTGCGATGGTTATCATTTGACTTCGCCAAATCCGGATGGAATTTGTGGTTCTAAATGTATGACTCGCGCTTTGAAGGATGCTGGAATGGATCCGAGCGAAATTCAGTATTACAATGCTCACGGAACTTCTACTCATATAAATGATCCTAGCGAAACAAGAATGATAAAACTTGCTTTTGGTGAAGAAAATGCTAAAAAATTGAAGATTTCTTCTACAAAATCTATGCATGGTCATTGTTTGGGTGCGACAGGTGCGATTGAAGCGATTGCTTGTGTTAATGCGATAAATGATAGTTTTGTTCCACCTACAATCAATCTTGATGAGCAGGATGTTGAAGGCGGATGTGACCTTGATTATGTTCCGAATAAAGGTATTGAAATGAATGTTGATGCTGCTATGAGCGCAACTTTTGGTTTTGGCGGACATAACGGCGCAATTATTTTGAAAAAGGTAAAATAATTTTTATTGATTTAAAATTTATTTTTTCAGAATAAGCTGATTTTTAATATTGGAGAATGATATGGCTTTGACTACTG
>CAYXDA010000174.1:0-3470 GCA_964463615.1 uncultured Treponema sp. | reverse complement strand
AATAATTAAGTATAATCAATTGAAGTGAATTATGAAAGACAAATCAAAACAAAATATGCTCATTAAGACATTTGAAAATAAAAGCAACATCACAAGCTCTTCCGCTTATTCAGCGCGCTCCATACACAATCGCGCCGGAACTTTCATCACAGACCATTACAAAAAGTTTTTTTCACTGCTGATTTCGCTTCTTATTTCATCAAAAATTTTTGCGCTCGGAATCGGTCCCGTACTTGATCTTACAGCAGGAAGTGATTTTAAAAATTCTGATTCCACGGCGATGATAGTAGAAACGGGAATTTCCTGTTCTATAAAAGCGGATAACATACCTTTTTCGCTGAACATCGCAACAGACTGGAATTTTTCAGAAAATATTTTCAGAGCAAAAGCAACTTGCGATTACTGGATTTTTAATCCGCAGATCAGTGATTACACACAGTTCTTTTCAGGACTTGGAGCCGCCGCCGGACTTTCCGCATGTAAAAACAGCGCGGCATTCACCGCAGCACCACGATTAGTAATCGGATTAAACTGGATTTTTTACGACGGCTTTTTGGAATACTTTATACAAGGCGCAGCAGAACCGGAATTCTCTTTCGGCAACGGAAACAATTTTTCACTAAAGTTTCCGTGCAATGCGGGAATCCGGCTCTACTTTTAATCAACAAGATTACATGAATTACGCCTTAAACTCCAAGGCAGAGCCTTCGCTATTCGTAGTTGCTTTGATTTTTGCGCCTTCGCCGAATCTTCCAGCAAGAAGTTCCTTAGAAAGCGGATTTTCAACCCAAGTCTGAACCGCACGCTTTACAGGACGCGCGCCGAACGCAGGATCGTAACCTTTTTCGCAAAGGAAATCAACTGCCTTCTGGTCAAAGTCAAGCGTAATCCGCCTGTCTTCAAGACGCTTTGCAACTCGTTCAAGCTGAATTTTTACGATTCCGCTTATGCAGTCTTTTCCGAGTTTCTGGAACATTACGATTTCGTCGATTCGGTTCAAGAATTCCGGGCGGAAATGCTGCTTTAAAAGCACATCGATTTTGTCGCGAACTTCCTTTGGAACTGCCGTAGACTTTTCTGAATCGCTTTCGTTCGCCGCATCCAGAATCAAGTCGCTTCCCAAGTTGCTTGTCATAATGATAATTGTATTCTTAAAGTCTACAACTCGTCCTTGTCCGTCAGTCAATCTTCCGTCATCCAAAACCTGAAGAAGAACATTGAAGACATCAGGATGAGCCTTTTCAACTTCATCGAACAAAACTACGCTGTAAGGGCGACGGCGAACCGCTTCGGTCAACTGACCGCCTTCATCGTATCCCACGTATCCCGGAGGCGCACCAATCAAGCGGCTCACGCTGAATTTTTCCATATATTCAGACATATCGATTCGAGTAAGCGCCTTTTCGTCGTTGAACAAGAAGTCCGCAAGAGTTTTTGCAAGTTCCGTTTTACCAACGCCGGTCGGACCGATGAACAGGAACGAACCAAGCGGACGGTTCGGGTCGCTTAATCCAGAACGGTTTCTTCGGATTGCATCGCTAACAACCTGAACCGCTTCGTCCTGCCCGATAACACGCTTATGAAGAACGTTTTCCAACTGCAAATACTTCTGCTTTTCGCTTGTCATCATTTTTGCAACAGGAATTCCCGTCCAACTAGAAACAACGCGCGCAATGTCTTCTTCTGTCACAGACTGGCGGAGCAAAGATTCTCGCTCCGGATTTTCAGCCTTGTCTTTTTCCGCTTTTGTCGCTTCGTTAAGCTGCTTTTCCAAAGCAGGAATCGTGCTGTATTTTAGTTCCGCCGCTTTTTCAAGATTTCCTTCGCGCGTGAATTTTTCTTCATTAAATCTGGCCTCTTCAAGTTTTTCCTTTAAGTCTCGGCTTTTGTTGATGCTGTTCTTTTCGTTCTGCCATTGGAGCTTCATCGCATCGCGTTTCTGCGTAAGTTCAGAAAGCTCTTTTTCAAGCTTTGAAAGCCTTTCTTTTGAAGCAGGATCTGTTTCCTTGCTCAAAGACTGTTTTTCAATCTGAAGCTGCAAAAGTTTTCGCTCAACCTGATCAAGTTCAACAGGCTGACTTTCTATTTCCATTTTAAGTCGGCTCGCCGCTTCATCAACCAAGTCAATCGCTTTATCCGGCAAAAATCTGTTTGTTATATAACGGTTGGAAAGAACCGCAGCGCTTACCAAAGCCTCGTCTTCAATCGTAACTCCGTGATGAATTTCGTACTTGTCGCGAAGTCCGCGAAGAATCGCAATTGTGTCTTCTACGCTCGGCTCTGCACAATAAACCTGCTGAAACCTTCGTTCCAAAGCCGCATCTTTTTCAATGTATTTTCTGTATTCATCCAAAGTTGTAGCGCCAATCACGTGGATTTCTCCGCGGCTTAACGCAGGCTTAAGCAAATTGGAAGCGTCCATTGAACCTTCCGACGCACCCGCCCCTACAATCGTATGAAGTTCATCAATAAAAAGAATTATCTGCCCTTCGCTTTTTGTAACTTCCGTTATAACAGCCTTAAGCCGCTCTTCAAATTCACCACGAAACTTGGCGCCAGCAACCAGACTTCCCATATCAAGAGAAAGAAGCCTTTTGTTTTTCAAAGATTCAGGAACGTCTCCGCTTGCAATTCGCCTCGCAAGTCCTTCTACAATCGCGGTTTTACCAACGCCAGGCTCGCCGATTAAAACAGGATTATTCTTTGTCCTTCGGCACAAAACCTGCATAACACGGCGGATTTCCTCATCGCGGCCGATAACAGGATCGATCTTATCCTGCCTTGCACGAGCCGTTAAATCCGTACAATATTTTTCAAGACTCTGCATTTTGCTTTCAGGATCCTGCGAATCAACAGTCTGGTTTCCGCGTACAGATTTCAAAGCTTCCATTACAGAATCGTAAGTAATCCCGTTTTTCTGCAAAAGTTCGCCCACACGCGAATCAGATTTCGTCATAGAAAGCAGAATATGCTCGCACGAAAGATACTGGTCTTTCAGTTTTCCCATTTCATTCTCTGCTTTAGCAAGAACTTTCTGCGCCTCATTCGAAAAATTCATCTGGGCATTTCCGGTAACTTTCGGATATCGGGAAAGAAGCTCCTGCACCTGACCTTTCAAACTTTGAACATTCGCACCTATTCGTTCAACAATCGGAACAATAATTCCGTCCTTCTGATTTAAAAGTGCAAGTAAAAGATGTTCAAGTCCTATTTCGCTGTGGTCATTTTTCTGCGCAATACTAGACGCGTCTTGAATAGCTTCCTGTGTTTTTATTGTAAACTGCTCGTAATTCATAAAACGCCTCCACTTTTTATTATTACTTTGAAAATAGTAAAAAAAAAGCAGAACGGCAAGCAAATTTGAAACAATATGTTATATTTGAAAAAATTATATCTGCATCTTAAAGGGCGGAGCCCCGCCCTACGCCTCAAACTCCGCGTCGTTCAGCAATGTGCAAACAAGTTTGCAC
>CAYXDA010000173.1:0-3515 GCA_964463615.1 uncultured Treponema sp. | reverse complement strand
TTTATACGCTTTTATATAATTTTATATATTCACAGAAAATTATAAGAAAATTTCAGGTTGACTGATTTGTTAATTTTTTGATTTGCTGGACTTTTACGTTAAAAAGAATTATGCTTATACAATGGAAACATTCAAAGCACCTTTTAAAGGGCGTTCTTTATTAAATTGGATTGACTGGACGCCGGAAGAAATTGAAACTTTATTGAACCTTGCCATTCAGGTAAAGGCAGAATCTCACAGAGGTGAAATTCACCAGCGCTTTTTGGGAAAAACCATTGCGCTTATTTTTGAAAAACGATCAACGCGCACACGAAGTTCTTTCGAAACCGCATTCGGCGAAGAAGGCGGGCATCCTGTTTTTATGTCGACAGATGACATTCAACTGGGCGGAAAAGAATCTGTAAAAGATACTGCCCGTGTCCTTGGAAGAATGTTCAGCGCAATTGAATTCCGTGGTTTCAAACAGGAACATGTTGAACAGCTTGCAAAATATTCAGGAATCCCTGTAATCAACGGGCTCACAGATGATTTTCATCCTACACAGGCACTTGCCGATGTTATGACGCTCAAAGAAAATTTTGAAACTGTAAAAGGACTGAAATGGGCATTCTGCGGAGACGGAAGAAACAATGTAGCGCGCTCCATGATGCTTATCTCCGCAAAACTCGGAATCAACTTTGCAATCTATAGTCCTAAGGAACTTTTTCCTGATCAGACAATAATTGATATTTGCGCACCATTTGCAAAAAATTCAGGTGCAAAAATTCAAATCAGTGATACAATGGATGTACTGGAAGGCGCTGACTGTCTTTACACAGACGTTTGGGTTTCCATGGGAGAAGAAGAGCTTAAAGAACAGCGCACAAAACTGCTTGCTCCATTCCAGGTTAATTCTGATTTGATGAAAAAAACCGGAAAATCAAACACTATCTTCATGCACTGTCTTCCTGCTGTAAAAGGGCAGGAAGTTACTGAAGAAGTTTTTGAAAGCACCGCAAGCCGCGTTTGGGAAGAAGCTGAAAACAGAAAGCATACCATCAAGGCGATTATGCTTGGCATTATCTAAACTTCAGGAGTTTGATATGAAAAAACTTATTTCCACAATTTTTGTTTTTGCGGCATTAGCAGCTGCATTATTTGCAGTTCCGGTTGCATACAACGAAACAAGCGAAGAAAACTGGACGGACTTGTCTTATGATTACATCCCTGTTTACAAAGTTCTTGAAAGCCCTGATGCGTTCGTAGTTATTTATCAGAAAGGAAAATACGGAGTTGGTCAGACAACAATTCCAAAAAAATGGGCGCACGGATCAAAGGAAGCTCCTGCAAAACTTAAGGTGCGAAACCTTGGTTCAGGCTCTCTTAAACCATATCTTTCTGTTGTAAAGCAAGGCGGAGACTTCAAATCTGTTATCATGACTATGCCAGCAAGCAGATCAAATTCTGCATGGGGTGTTATAGGAAAAGGTGTTTCTGTTGATACAGACAAAGATTCCCTTGAACAGCTTCAGGAACAGAGCAAATAATTTACTGCACTAATTAAAAATGAACTTAATTTCTCAAGAAAAATTCACGGTCTTAAAAGGCTTTATTGAAAGTCATGAATATTTTTACATTGCAGGGCACAAAGAGCCGGACGGTGACTGCGTAGCTTCCTGCATTGGAATTTCAAAACTTCTGGAACAACTAAAGAAGCCGTATATTCTGCTTAACGCCGGACCTTTTAAAAGAATTGAAATAAAAAGATTTGCGGAACTTTTTACAGATCAGACGGAATTTCAGACTGAAGACGAACGTAAAAAAACAGGACTTATCATATGTGACTGTTCTGAAATTTCACGGTTAGGAGAAATAAACGGCGATCTAAAGGGACTCGACACTTTTATAATTGATCATCACCAAACTGCAAATATTCCGGCGGGAACAGGCTCTATAACAGATTCAACCTGTCCTGCAGCCGCACTTCTAGTACAACTTGTATATGAAAATCTTGTCGGTGAAATTCCGCTTGAACTTGCACAGTTACTGTTCTTAGGAATAATGACGGACACAGGATTTTTCCGATTTCTTTCACCAAACGATTCTGATGTGCTTGTTGCAATCTCTCGGTTGGTAAAAGCGGGTGCGGATCCAAGAAAAACTTATGACTACATAACAAGCGGTAAAGCGTTTTCAACAAGGAAGTTGCTTGGTATTCTTCTTGACCATGCAGAACGATATTTAGACGGAAGACTTATTGTTACTTACGAAACAATCGACGACACAAAACTATGGGGACAGGAAGGACGCGATTCTGATGCGCTTTACTCCGCACTCCTAGCCGTTCAAGGCGTTGAAGCGGTTGCGTTTGTGCGCCAGGACACAGATACAACAGTTACAGCAGGACTTCGTTCAAGGGATAATGTGGACGTAAGCAAAGTTGCATCTAAATTCGGCGGCGGAGGACATAAAAACGCATCAGGATTAAGTTGCGACGGAAAACTTGCCACATTCATTCCTGCATTGGTAAAAGAATTTGCAAGAATTATGTAATTTTTAAAAACTTGGCACGATACTTGCTTTTAAATAAATAGAAATATTTTAGAGTGGAGTATCAAAATGAAAAAAAGTCCCTTAGACTTAGAAGAAATTTCAAAACAAGTTCAAAACAAAAAACTTTCTGCGGAAGACGGAGCAAAACTCATTGCAGAAGACTTACACCGGAATCCGAACGCATATTTTTTAATATCGGAAGACGAGGATATTATAAGCGAATTAAGTCTAAAAATTATTGAAATCGCACCTTATGTCTTTAAGAATTACAAAAAAAATTTGTGCTCATTCAAGACATATATCGTATCTTTTTTAAAGTATCAGACACTTTCACTGCTGAGAATCCGGAAAATAAAATCTAAAAAAGAACATGCAATCTTAAGACATATGGAACTTTCCTACGAGCATAAAATTTCTCAATACGAAAACGATGAGGAAGCTTTCAAAATTGCACATATGCGAAATTTTGTTCCGCCGGCAAAAGATAAAATTTCATGGAAAGAGCGGCATAATAAAAAATACGCCGCAAAAAAATCTTCTCCGGAAAAAATAAAAAATCTCGCACAGTACTGGGAAAACCGCTCTTCAACAAAAGCAAGAACCGCCTTAATTTTGGCACTGAAATCCAGCTATTACATGACAGAAGAAAACATAGATTCTGTCTGCGACTACTGTGAACTTTCAAAAAATATAATGAAAGATGCCATACGCGAATTTGAGCAAAAAAATTCAACAAGAAAGAAAAAAGTTGAAAGAATGCAAAATATGAGAAACAAATCATTCAGCAAACTTATCCAGATTCAGGAAGAAATCAAAAAATTTGACGACAACCAGGAAGATACATCAGAACTTGTAAAAAAATATAAATATCATACGGAAAACTGGAATAAGAGAAATGACAAACTGAAATCGCCAGGATTTAAAATATGCCCTACAAACAAAGATGTAGGAAGAATTCTTGGAATTTGTGAACGCCAGGTAGG
>CAYXDA010000172.1:0-3529 GCA_964463615.1 uncultured Treponema sp. | reverse complement strand
TTGTAGAATAAAAAAAGAAAAACATAGATTTACAAGAAAGCAAAATCCATAAAACGAAGTGTACCCCAAAAAGAATTTTTAACTTTTGGGGTACACTTAAAAGCAAGATTAAATTTTTTATTTATAAAAAAGAATCATCCGTTTTAGTCTTCAAACAAAACTCTTTCTTTCTGTGTTTCAGCCTTGCCTTCCGCATAAGCAACACGTCCAATCTTATACGCTTTTAAATCCGGAGAATCTTCGCGATGATATTTAGAAGCGTTTGCATTGAACATTTCAATAATATCATCCGCATCTTTTGCTTTTACCGCAAGAACAAAACCGATTCCCATATTGAACGTATTGTAAATTGAATTCAAATCTGCGCCGCGGCGTATAAGTTCCGCGAAAACAGGCGGAATATCCCAACTTGAACGCTTAATTACAGAAATCAACTGTTTTTTTCCGTCCTTTGCCTTAGGATACATTCTAGGAATATTTTCGTAAAATCCGCCACCAGTAATGTGAACCATTCCGTGAACAGATTTTTTATATTTTGCAAGAACTTCCATAACAGGCTTTACATAAATGCGGGTTGGAGTAAGCAAAACTTCACCGATTGTTTTTCCAGTTTCCTTTCCATCCATCAAAAAAGGTTCATTAGGATTAGGAACAAGTTTTCTGACCAAACTGAATCCGTTTGAATGAACACCTGTAGAAGAAAGACCAATAAGAACGTCGCCCTCTACAATTTCTTCACCGGTAATCATTTCTTTCTTTTCGCCTACACCAACACCGAATCCAGCCAAATCGTACTTTCCGACATCGTAAAAACCAGGCATTTCCGCAGTTTCGCCGCCAAGCAAAGCGCAACCAGTTTGAAGACAACCGTCAGCAACACCTTTTACAAGATCAGCGGCAACATCAGCATCAAGTTTTCCGCACGCAATATAATCAAGGAAAAACAAAGTCTGAACGCCGGAACAAAGAATATCGTTTACACTCATAGCAACACAGTCGATTCCAACTGTATCGTATTTTTTTATCTGGAACGCAATATCAAGCTTAGTACCAACGCCGTCAGTTCCGCTGACCATTACAGGATTTTTATAACCTTTAGGAATTTCGAACATTCCGTTAAAACTTCCAAGACCAGTCAGAAGTCCCGGAATTGCAGTGCGCTTTGCACTTTCCTTATACTTGTCTACAGCACGGTAACCTTCTTCAACATCAACACCAGATTCTTTGTAACTAGCCATTTTTTTCCTCAAAAATAAAATTAAACGCTGTCATTGAACACCGTCAAAAACACCAGCATTATATACGTAATTCCAAGTGCATAAAACACCTGCCAATATGCTAAGTATAAAGATTTTATTGTTTATTTACAATCAGTTATTCAGAATTAGATTTCCTGCCCGGAACCAGCAAAGAATAATTCCGACGTTCAAAACTTCAACAAAAGCATGGAACGCCGGAACAGTGAATTAAATTTTTTCCGAATTTTCAGTTAACTTTTTTTTCTGTAATTTCACCAGGAACGCTCATAGGATATTCACCTGTAAAGCAGCCTTTGCAAAAACCGTACTGCGCAGGATTACAAGCACGCAATGCATCAAACATTCCATCTACAGAAATAAACGCAAGCGAATCCGCACCGATTTCTTTACGGATCTCCTCAACATCGTGGCTGGAAGAAATAAGTTCGGCTTTTGTTGGTGTATCAATTCCTAAATAGCACGGAAATTTTACCGGAGCAGAACTTACTCTGAAATGAACTTCCTTAGCGCCTGCCCGTCTTAAAATCTGAACAAGGCGTCTGCTGGTTGTTCCGCGAACAATAGAATCATCAATTACAACAACGCGTTTTCCGTCCAAATCACTTTTCAGCGCATTAAGTTTTACAAAAACCATATTTTCGCGCGCCTGCTGATTAGGAGCAATAAAAGTGCGTCCGATATATTTATTTTTTACAACGCCCATCGCATAAGGAATTCCAGATTCCCGCGAATAACCGATTGCAGCGCCCAATCCGGAATCAGGAACACCGACAACAACATCCGCATCAACAGGAGATTCCTTTGCCAACTGCGCGCCCATTTTATATCTTGCTTCCTGAACAGGAATATCATCAATAATAGAATCAGGGCGGGCAAAATAAACATATTCAAAAATACAGGAACGCTTTGAAGTCTTTTCCCCGAATTCAAACGAAAGAACGCCATCTTTATTGATTATAACGATTTCTCCAGGATGAATATCCCGCACAAAAGTTCCGTTAATCGCATCGATTGCGCAAGATTCGCTAGCCAAAACCCAGCCACCATTAACCTGACCTAAACAAAGCGGACGGATTCCGTTAGGATCTCGCGCGCCGATCAATGCATCTTTTGTCATAACGCAAAGCGCAAACGAACCTTTTATCATCTGGATTGTATCTGTAAGAGCGCGCTCAAGCCCTTTTTTGTAACCGCGGGCAATAAGTTTTACAATAACTTCCGTATCGCTGGAAGAACCAAAAGCCGCACCGGTTTCCTCAAACATATCGCGAAGCTGAACATAGTTTACCAGCTGCCCGTTATGCGCAACTGCAATCGGTCCAAGTTTGGACTGAATAAGCATCGGCTGCGCATTTTCTATAGTTTTAGAACCGCTGGTAGCATAGCGGACATGACCGACTGCAAGATTACCCTGCAAATCCTGAAGATGTTCCAGCTTAAAAACATCGGAAACAAGCCCCATCTGCTTATGAATTTTCACTTCATTTCCGTCGGAAACACAAACTCCGGCACTGTCCTGACCGCGGTGCTGCAATGAATACAAACCGTAATAGCACATTGTAGCCGCATTCATCGGAGAATTTTCAACGTTCGGATCATCTGGATTAAGATAAACACCAATTACACCACATTCATCGTGAAATTTATCGTCTTTTTCAATATTTTCACTATAAATAAATTCTTTTTCAGACATCACAAATCAACTCCAGCGGCAACTCCAGATTCAGCATCATCAGAAAGCTTTTTGCGGAAAGCCAAAAGTTTTTCTTTAAGTTCCGGATATTTCAAGGCAAGAATCTGCACAGCAAGGTAAGCCGCATTCTTTGCATTTCCAATTCCGACTGTTGCAACAGGAATCTGCGGAGGCATTTGTACAATAGAAAGAAGCGCATCCATTCCGCCAAGACCGTTGGAATTTCCGGAAATACATTCAAGCGGAACTCCGATTACAGGCAAAGTTGTAATTCCTGCAATTACGCCTGGAAGAGCGGCTGCAAGGCCTGCACCTGCAATAATAACTTCAAATCCGTCTTCCTCACACTGCTTTACAGTTTTTCGCAAAAGTTCACCCGCGCGATGAGCAGAAATAACAAACGCTTTATATTCCACGCCGAATTCCTTAAGAACTTCAGCAGTTTTTTTCATCTTCTCTGTATCTGATTTTGAACCAAAAAAAATCGCAACTTTCAAATCGTCCTCCACGTTCTATAAACGCAATTCCTAATTTATCATAACTTTACAAAGTTCTCAACACAGATTTTTATAAGGGC
>CAYXDA010000171.1:0-3552 GCA_964463615.1 uncultured Treponema sp. | reverse complement strand
CATCCGCTCTTTTCCGCATGTTTTTAGCCGTCCTTTCCAGGGCCATCCGCAAATTTCAATTTTCTTTGCTTTTAAAAGTTCTCTGAAAAGTTCACTGAAATTTTCATGATTCCAAATTTTAACTTTAGTAAATGGAATTATTATTCTGTTCATGTGTTTCACAAAGGATTTTTCAAACGTTTCTTCTGTAAAATATCTGTCGGACAGCGAAATCATTTTTTCTGCAATAAGTTTGTCATCCGGAACATTCCAGCCGGGGATTTTCCGTTCGGACAGATGCAGGCGGGAAAGTTTATAAAATCGTGATGATCTTAAAAATAAGTTTTCTTTATCAAAGCGGGAAAAGCGGATATTTTTTATTTTTGAACTGCTTTCTTTCTGTTCGCAAATATCGCAGCCGCTGCAGACAGCTTGTTCCGCGCCAAGAGCGTCAAGCAATGTTTGCCGTCTGCATTTTTCGCTTTCGGCAAATTCTCGTAGAGCGGCTTTTCTGCTTCCGTCCGGAAATTCAGAAAACTTTGCGGAATCTTCGTAATTCCACAAAAGTATTGCATTTGCAACGCTGCCGTCGCGTCCTCCGCGTCCTGCTTCCTGAATGTACGCTTCCGCGGTTTGCGGCGGATCCAAATGAACAACTGTATGGATATCTTTTTTATCAACGCCCATTCCGTAAGCGCAGGTTGCGCATAAAACCGCATCTTTTTGCTCAAAGAACCATTGTTCAATCTTTGTTTTTTCCGATCTTTCCAGTCCTGCATGATAAAATTTTGCGGTTCCGGCCCCGAATGCTGTGTTCAATTCCTGAGCCATATCTTCTGTTCGGCTTCTTGTTCCGCAAAAAATTATCATGGGTCGTTGTTCTGTTTTTGCCAAAACTAAAGCCGCTGTCTTTTTACAGGCAACTTTTTTCACGTAATAGTGGATGTTCGGTCTGTCGCTTTCGCTCCGCACGATATGCGCTTTTCCGTCAAAAAGAACATCGGAAATGCGCTCAAGCACTTCCGGAGAAGCTGTTGCTGTAAATGCTGTTATAACTGGAGCTTCAATTTTTTTAAGAATTTTACCAAGCTCAAGATAAGCAGGACGGAATGAATCTCCCCATTCGCTTACGCAGTGCGCTTCGTCAATTGCAATATGCGTAATATTGAATTCTTTCAGTCTGTCTGTAAGTTTTTCATTTGCAAGTACTTCCGGATTCGCAATTATTATTTTCGCACCTTCTTTTAAAAGCCTGAAATTTTCTTCCTGCTCTTCGTCCGTTTGCCCGCCCCTGAAAATCACTACTTTTATTCCGCCGCTGAGCATTCGCCTGTGCTGATCGCTCATCAATGCCAACAGCGGATAAATTACAAGAGTGGGGCCGTCCATTAAAATTGCCGGAATCTGAAAGCAAAGGGATTTTCCCGCTCCTGTCGGCAGCAGGACAATTTGTTTTCCTTCGCAGTCACAAAGTTCTTTATTTTTTTCGCAGTTTTTTATGCTGTAGTACGAATCCATAATATTTGCTACTACAAGCCGCTGCCATGGAAAAAGATATTTTATTCCAAAGTTGTTAAGTGCAGCCAAAGCTGCTGGATCATCGCAGAAAATATCTTCCGCATCAAATTTCAACTGTTCTTCCATAAAATCCGCCTATGTAATATATATCGCAAAAAAAAGAACGGAACGGAAATTTTCCGCCAAAAAATTTATGCCAATACTTCATCATTAATTCCTTAAATTGACATCATATTAATTTTTATGTTATAGTTACTTACTAAAAATTAAGGATATAAGGAGCTTTTAGAAAATGGCTAAGCAGACACTTGAAGCAAAGTTGCGCACAGCTACTGGAAAAACTGCTGCTAAAAATCTTCGAAAAGTAGGTAGTATCCCTGCCGTTGTTTACAACCACAAGGGTGAAGCTACTTCTATAGAAGTAAATGCGGTTGAATTTAACAAAATTTGGCGTACAATTACACGTTCTACTCCTGTTGAACTTGTTGTTGACGGAAAAAAATCTGATGTTTTGATTAAAGATGTTGAATACAATATCAGAAATGACTCTGTTCTTCACGTTGACTTTTTTGCGCCTGATACAAAAGAAAAATTGGTTCTTAAATACAAAGTTTTGTACACAGGAAATCCGGTTGGAGTTCTTAAAGGTGGATTTATGGTAAAGCGTGTTCCTGAAGTAAAAGTTCAGGCTACTTTGGCAGATCTTCCGGAAAGAGTTGTAATTGATGTTTCCGGCTTGAATATTGGTGATGTTTTCAAAGTAAAGGACTTGAATCTTGGAAAAGATGTTACAGTTCTTACAGACGGTGAACTTTCACTTGTAAGCATTGCTCCGGCTCGCGGCTAATCCGCTTGCTGAAAAAGGGCTGTCATTTTATGGCAGCTCTTTTTTTTTCTGATTTTTATGCCATGAATAAAAATTCTTTTTCTTCTGTTGAAAAATTCGAAAATCATATAAAAAATAATCTTTTAAAAAACGGATTTGATTTGACATTGCTTGCAAAGCAGGGACTTTGCGCTGGAGCTGCGGTTTCCGGCGGCGCAGATTCCGTGTCGCTTTTAATAGCATTGGCGCACCTTTCTAAAAAATATGGTTTTTGTGTAAAAGTGATAACTGTAAATCATAATATCAGAGATCAAAAAGAAAGCAGAGCGGATGCTGATTTTGTACTTTCTGTTGCAAACGCCCTTTGCAGTCAAGGCTTTTGTGTTTCTGCAGCAATAAAAGAAATTGCTCGCGGAAAAGTTTTTGAAGTGGCGGAAAAAAGAAAGAACGGAACTGAAGAAGACGCCCGTTTTTTGCGGTATCAGGCATTTGAGGATTTTTTTTCTTCGGAAAAACTTGCTTTTCTTGCGCTTGCTCATAATCAGAATGATCAGACAGAAACTCTTCTTATGCGTTTTTTACAGGGGAGCGGAACAGCCGGGCTTTGCGGAATAAGTTCGCAAAGAGATTTTTATGTGCGCCCTTTGCTTGATGTTTCACGCAAAAAAATAGAAGAATACTTGACGGCGCAAAATGTTCAATGGCGCACCGATTTGACAAATTTTGATACAAATTATTTGCGCAACAGAATAAGACAGAAACTTGTGCCGTTCTTGAGCGAAAATTTTCCAGGGTTTGAAAAAGCTTTGCAAAGCGGTTCTGAAAAAGCGGTTTCTGATGAACATTTTATTTCCTCGTTTGTAGAAAAATCTTTTTGGACTATAGAAAAAAATTCTGTATATGTTTCTTTGAGAAAATTTATAGACTTGCATAATGCTGTAAAAATCCGTCAAGTTTACGCCGCTTTGGGTTTGCTGAAAGCCGGCTCAAGAGTTCCTTTTGTTGTTGTTAAAAAATTTATAGAAAATATTTCTTCTGAAAAAAAATTGGAAGGGAAAAAAAAGATTGATATCACTTTTTCTGATATAGTTTTTTTTGCTGATAACGAAAAAATCGGGATTAAAAAGAATGAAATAGTAGCGACTGATTCTTGTTTTTTTGTTATAATTAAAAAAGATATTTGTTTTTCGGTTCTTTCCTTTAATGTTGAAGTTCACATTGTGGAAGAG
>CAYXDA010000170.1:0-3590 GCA_964463615.1 uncultured Treponema sp. | reverse complement strand
AAAAAGGCGGATTCAAGCGAAGCCTTGAACTTTCTAACGAATACGGACTTTACCGCCAGCAATATTGCGGCTGCATTTTTTCCAAAGTAAATGCAGAAAAAGAACGTTCCAAAATTCAAAAAAATAAAATTTAAAAAATTATTTTTTTCGCAATAAATTCAAAATTTTTCCAAGATTAAATTTCAATCTAAGTCCATATTCAAACCCATTATCAACCAAATCTGCCTGCCAACTTAAAACAGAAGGTTCATTCATAAGAATTCTATATCCGCAAAAAATATCAATCATCATAAAATTAAAAATATTCTGCTTCCATCCAATTTCCGGATAAATTGTAATAACAGCATCTTTTTCATTTTCATCTTTTTTATCAATATACATAAGAAAATCAGTTCCGCCGCCAAATCCAATATATAATTTATCAAGACCAGAACCAAATGGATACGCTAACGCTTCTAATTTTATTCCAACTGTCGTAATTCTAGAATCTATATTTTTAGACTTAAAAGTCATATGACTAAAACTACCTTTCATCGCAAAATAATTAAAAAAATTCCGCTCATAAGAAAGTCCTAATCCCCAACCATTATTTTTAAGCCCTTCTCTAAGATAACCCAAATCAAAAGAAAATATGCTATTTCCAAAAAAAGAATTTTCATAAAGTTCAGACTTTTTACTATCTTCAGAATCTGCATTTTCCAAACTATTTTCCGAAACTACAAAACATTCCATAAAAAGAAAAATAGCAGCAAAAAGTACAATTTTTTTCAGCATAATCAATTTTACAAATATTCAACAATACAGACAATAAATTCAACCGAACATTTCAATTAAAAAATCTTTTCCATCCTTATCATAAACTGTATACTTATTTTATGCAGAATAAAACAGAAAAAAAAGCACAGCAAATCCGCGATGTTATCCGCTACATTCAAAAATTTCAGAATGCAACAGTTGTAATCTACCTTGATGATGAAATTATTGATTCTCCATTATTTTCCAGCCATATCCGCGATATAGCTCTTCTGCATCAAGCCGGACTAAAAGTTGCAATCGTTCCGGGCGCAAAAAAAAGAATTGACCAAATATTAAAAACTTCAAAAATAAAATGGACATATCAAAACGAAATTCGCATCACAGACGAAAAAGGCATTGATTTAATAAAAATGGCAGCATTTGATATTTCTAATGTTGTAATGACAAGTCTTGCTGCAAATCACATAACAGCCACCATCGGAAACTGGGTTCGCGCACGTTCAAAAGGCGTAATTAACGGAATTGATTTTGGAACTGCCGGCGAAATAGACAAAATACAAACAGATGCAATCCGCAATACTTTGGAAAACGGTTTTATTCCGATTTTTCCTTGCATAGGGTGGAGCAGTGTAGGAAAACCGTACAATATTTCGTCTATAAAACTTGCAAACAGTGTGGCAACAAGTTTAAAAGCAGACAAAATTTTCTTCTTAATAAAAGACGGAATAATTTCAAACAAAAATTTCAATATTCCAAAATCAGTCGGAATTTCTGCAGAAGGAAACGTTCCCGCAATGGATTTACTTGAACTAGAAGATTTTATAAAGCTAAATAGCGAAAACAAAAATAATAAAATAATCTCTCTATTAAAAAGTTCAGAAAATGCCTGCAAAAATGGAGTTTCCCGCTCTCACATTTTAAATGGTTCGCAAGACGGCTCAATTCCGTGCGAAATTTTCAGCGATTTAGGCTCCGGAACAATGATTTATTCGCAAAACTATGGACATCTGCGACCAATGACACAAACAGACATTCCAGCCGTTCTTTCCGTAATGAATCCTTTCATTCAGAAAAAAATACTTTTACCGCGCACAGAAAACGACTTGAATTCCAAGCTTTCCGATTACGTAGTTTACGAAATTGATGGCGGAATAAGAGCAACTGCTTCTCTTCATATTTACGACAAAAAACAAGCAGAAATTGCCGGTCTTGCCGTAGACGAATCTTTTTCCAACTTAGGAATCGGTCCAAAAATTATAGATTATCTTATTCAACGCGCAAAAAAACAAAATCTTTCAAGCGTCTTTATTCTTACAACTCAAACTTCCGACTGGTTTGAACATCTTGGTTTTTACCCAGATAAAATTTCTTCACTTCCAGAAGAACGAAAAAACCTTTGGACTCCGGAACGAAATTCAAAGGTTTTCAGAATAAACTTATAATTATAAAAAGGGCGGACAACCGCCCTACGTCCGCACTTTATTGCGGCCTACCCACCGTGCGGGCTCAAACGCCGCCCGCAACGCCTGCTTTCACTAAAATTTATTCAATTTTACATCAAACGCAATATATGCGCTTTCAGGAATAACTCCCGGATAACCGCGTTCTCCGTAAGCTAACTCCGGCGGAAGAACAAAAGTTCTAACTTCACCTCTTGTCATATCCTGAACCATTGCATCAAATCCAGGAATCATTTGTCCCGCACCAGTTGTAAAACTAAGTGCTTCATGTCCACCCTGAACCATTCCGCTTGAACCATCAAAAACTGTTCCATCTACAAGATAACCTTTGTAATCAACTGTTGCATTTTTACCTTTTCCGCACTTTGCACCAGAACCAGCTTTTGTAGTTTTATAGTAAATTCCATCAACAGTCTTTTCAAATCCAGGAAAGTTTTTTTCTACTTCCGCAATTTTTGCAGCATATTTTGCTTCTTTTGCTGCATTTGCTTTTTCAACAGCAACTTTGTTAAATTCATTCCAATCATTTTGAGTAGCTTTAAATGATTCCGCATCCGAACCTTGTCTTACAATAGTAATGCTTTTTATTTCATCACCCTGAGCAACTGCATTTACAACTGACTGATCATCATCTGTTACAACATGTCCAAAAATCGTATGTTTTCCATTCAACCACGGAGTTTCTACGTGCGTAATAAAAAACTGCGAACCATTTGTATTTGCACCGGCATTTGCCATTGCAAGATATCCAGGTTTATCAAATTTATAAGGAACTTCCTCATCAGCAAATTTATAGCCAGGTCCGCCAGTTCCGTTTCCGCGTGGATCTCCACCTTGAATCATAAAATCTTTTATTACGCGATGAAATTTTAATCCATTGTAAAAAGGCTTTCCATCAGCAGCATCCAAAGAACCTTCTGCCAAACCAACAAAATTACAAACAGTCAAAGGTGCATCTTTGTAATACAATTCAACTGCTATCTCACCTTTAGAAGTATCAATAATTGCAAATAATCCGTCTTTTCCCTTAATTTCACTCATAGCTTTTCCTTTAGAGCTGCATGCTCCATTCATTAAAATTGACAAACCAAAAACGGCCGCCATAAGAATTTTTTTTGCGTTCATACAGACTCTCCTATTTGAATTGCTTCATAAACCATCTGTAAATAGCATCCATTCGTACAGTCATAGAATCTTCTATTTGTCCGCGAATTCCCATTATATTTTTAGAAGAAACATCCGCAGAAATATACAACAAAAGCTTATCTCCCAAATCAATAGAAAGAATGTTCATTCTAAGATGTTCCGGCATAACTGCTTTAATTCCAAGTTTACTCATCGGAATAACATTTAAAAATGTGGCAAAAATTATAT
>CAYXDA010000169.1:0-3598 GCA_964463615.1 uncultured Treponema sp. | reverse complement strand
AATTTTTATAATATTTTAATTCATTTTACGGAGATTTTATGCAACTTCAAACTCAACTTTTTATACTTTTTTCAACTGTTATATTTTTCAATTTAATCGGAATTGCTTTAATAATCGCGCTTCTTGTAAAATCGAAAAAATCCGATTCCGGCACGTTATCCGAGCGGCTTGTAAAATATGAAGACAAACTTGATTCCTACGAAAAAAACTTGAAAGATGAATTCGCTCGCAACCGCAAAGAAACTTCAGAATCAAATATGAGCGCAAGAAAAGAAAACACTCAAACCCTTATGGGCTTCCAAAACTCTGTAAACGGAAAATTGGACAGTCTGACAAAAAATACTCAGGAAGCGCTCACTTCAAACCTTACAAAATTTATGCAGACACTTTCCGCTCAAATAGAATCGCTCACAAAACGCACTCAAGAAACATTAAACGTCCAGCAGGAAAGAGTGCAGACAAGTTTAAAATCAATTCAAGATTCCAACGAAAAGAAACTTGAAGAAATGCGCATTACAGTTGATGAAAAATTACAGTCAACTTTGGAAAAACGTCTTACAGGTTCATTTGAAATCGTAACAAAACAGCTTGAAGCGGTTCAAAAAGGACTTGGTGAAATGCAGAACCTTGCAAGCGATGTAGGCGGACTAAAACGCGCGCTAACCAACGTAAAAACAGCCGGCGGAATGGGAGAAGTTCAACTGGAAGCGCTTTTAAGCCAGATTCTTTCGCCGGAACAATTTGTAAAAAACGCACATCCAAATCCGCACAGCAGCGCAAAAGTTGTAGAATTTGCAGTAAAAATTCCTTCAAAAACTTCAGACGGGCAGTTCGTTCTGCTTCCTGTAGACTCAAAATATCCGGCCGCAGTTTGGGATAAACTTAGCCTTGCTTACGAAAAAGCGGAAAAAGACGAAATTGAAGCGCAAAAAAAAGCACTTGTTACAGACATTAAAAAAATGGCAAAAGATATCAAAGAAAAATACATTGAAGTTCCGTACACAACAGACTTCGGCCTAATGTTCCTGCCATTCGAAGGTTTGTTTGCAGAAGTTATGCGCATTCCAGGTCTTTTCCAGCAAATCCAGGATGATTACAAAGTTACAATCGCAGGTCCTACAACACTAGGCGCATTCCTGAACAGTTTGCAGATGGGATTCAGAACGCTTGCAATTCAAAAAGAAACTTCAAAAGTATGGGAATTGCTTGGTTCCATAAAAACCGAATTCGGAAAATTCGGAAACGTTCTTGCAGCAACAAAGAAAAAATTAGAAGCCGCACATTCAGAAATTGAACGGGCAGAAACAAGAAGCCGCGTAATAGAAAAAAAACTTACAAAAGTAGATGTTCTGCCATCTTCTGAAAATGCGGAAAAAGATGCGGGCAAAAACCTTTTAGACGATTTAATTGATGACGAATAACAAGTTTTAACCGCTGCTTCAGCCGCTATTCAAGTTCCGCCAAAACATTCCAGCGTTCATACTTTTTTTCCAAGTTTTCACTGACTTCCGAATATTCGCGGCTGACCGTTTCAAAATCAACTTTTTCGCCGCTGGACATCGCATTTTCAAGCTCAGACTTCTTGCTTTCCAGCGCCATAATTTCGCTTTCAATCAACTCAAACTCTTTTTGCTCTTTAAAAGTCCGCTTGCGCTTTTTTAAATTTCCGCCGTCATCGCCAGAATCCTGCGGCGTTAAATTCTGCGGAACATTTTTTTCACTCTGCAATTTTATCTGCTTTGCCTCACGCGCTAAAAGTTCAGTTTCTTTCTTTTTTTCTTCCATATATTGAATATATTCTGAACATTTTCCTACAAAACCGCTTATTCCGCCGTCATCATCCAAAACAAAAAGCGTATCACAAACTTTATCCATAAAATAACGATCATGACTTACAACAAGAAGACAACCTTTGTATTCATCTAAAAACTTTTCCAGGACATTCATTGTAAAAATATCAAAATCATTTGTTGGTTCGTCCAGAACAAGAAAATTAGGATTAGTCATAAGAAGACGAATCAAAAAAAGTCTTTTACGCTCGCCACCGCTAAGACTATAAATCGGAGACCCCTGGATTTTTCCTTCAAATCCAAATTCAGTCAAAAATTGCCCGGCGCTTAACGTTTTTCCGTCATTCTTTTTTATATATTCAGCAGCCTCTTTTAAATATTCCAGAACAGTTTGATTCACATCTTTAAAAACCGGATTTTGATTGTAATAACCGAAAACTGTATTTTCACCAACAACAACGGAACCGGAATCCGGCTTAAGATTTCCAGTTATAATATTCAAAAAAGTAGATTTTCCGGAACCGTTATCTCCAAAAATGCCGATTCGCTGCCCTTTTGTAAAAATATACGAAAAATCCGAAATTACCGGAACAATCTTTTTTGCCCCGCCTGTACTTTTTCCATTATCCGAAAATCCATCCGAAAAATCAGAAACGTAACCCTTAGGAAAATTTTTGCTGATTGAATGAAGTTCCAAAACTTTGCCGCCAAGCCTTCTGCCTTGAACTTCAAAAGAAAAACCTTTATCCGCCGCAAATTTTTCGCGGTTAATAAGCTGCATATCGCGCTGAATTCTTGCCTTTGCTTTTGTTCCGCGCGCGCAAGGTCCGCGTCTAAGCCAATCGCGTTCAAAGCGCAGAACGGATTCAATTCTACGATCAGTATTCTGTTCAATTTCCGCTTCAATTTCTTTCTTTTCAAGATAAGTTGAATAATTTCCCACATAAAGTTTTACAGAATGGCGGAAAAGTTCAAAAATATTATTGCAGACCGCATCCAAAAAATAACGATCGTGCGTAACCATCAAAACAGTTCTGTCTGTAGAGCGCAAATAATCCTGCAACCAGGAAATTGTTTTTATATCAAGATGGTTAGTCGGTTCGTCCAAAAGCAAAAGTTTTGTATCTTCAACAAGAACTTGAGCCAATGCAACTTTTTTTAACATTCCGCCGGACAAAGTTCCCATCCTGCGCGTCATATCCGTAATTCCAAGCATAGAAAGAATCGAACTGACCTGAGATTCATAATTCCACAGATTTTTCTGCTCCATCAGAACATTCAATTCATCAAAACGTTTTTGAACATAATCCCCGCTGTTTCCGCCAAGTTTTTCGCAAATTTCCAGATATTCCTGAATAATCTTTAATTTTTGCGAATTCCCCTTAAAAATATGCTCACGGATTGTATCCTGCGCATTAAAATCGGGATTTTGCGGCAAAAATGAAAATCCGGCTTCCTTATTGATTACAACAGAACCATCATCAGCATGCAAAACACCGGCAATAATATTCAACAAAGTTGATTTTCCGGTGCCGTTCCGCCCGATAAGAGCCGCTTTGTCGCCATCGTTCAAACCAAAAGTTACACCAGAAAAAAGCGGTTCTTCGCGACCGATTTTTTTTAGATTATTTACAGAAAGAATGTTCATAACTTTAGTATAGCAAAATTACAGAAAATTTCATAATCAATATTCAAAAGGCGGAACACACAAAAAAAAGCAGCTGATAAAAAAAATGCTCTCCGAAATTCTAAAATCCCGAAGAGCATTTTTTTCATTAAAAATTATAGTTATTATAGAATATAAATTC
>CAYXDA010000168.1:0-3599 GCA_964463615.1 uncultured Treponema sp. | reverse complement strand
CCGCACGGTGGGTAGGCCGCAACGAAGTGCGGACGTAGGGCGGTTGTCCGCCCTTTTTATTTTTTATGCTTATTTTTTCCAGATTTTTTCACGGTTAAAAGTCTGATTTCTGTCTGGTCCAACAGAAACAATACCAACTTTTGTACCGCAATATGTTTCTATGAATTCAACATAAGATTTTGCATTTTTTGGAAGTTCTTTGTATTTTGAAAGTTTTGTAATGTCCTGCTTCCAACCTTTGAACTTCTGAAGAACCGGTTTTGCTTTGTTCAAAACTGGAATTGAAGTCGGAAAATCTGTTATAATTTTTCCGTCTATATCATAAGCGATGCACGCTTCGATTTCGTCCATTTCGTCATAAACGTCAAGATGGGTTAAAACCAGCGAATCTATTGAATTAACGTGGCAAGCATAGCGCAGTGCAACCAAATCAAGATAACCGCAACGGCGCGCTCGTCCTGTTGTAACGCCAAATTCGTTTCCGGTTTTTCTGACATAGTCGCAAAGCTCGCCTTCCGAATCTTCGTTGAATTCTGTTGGCATAGGACCGTTTCCTACGCGGGTTTCGTATGCCTTGAAAACACCGTAAACTTTGTCCAAAGCGCGCGGACCAATTCCCGAACCGCTGGAAGCGCCATAACTTCCGGAAGCGCCAGATGAAACATAAGGATAAGTTCCGGAATCAATATCAAGCATTGCGCCCTGAGCGCCTTCAAAAAGAATGTTTTCTTTGCGGAATTCCCACATTTTTGCGGCAATATCAATTCGCATTGAAATAAGTTTTTCTTTATATTTGTTCAAAAATTCCTGATCTTCTTTTTCCAGATCATTCCATTTTTCGTCCCAATCCAAATCTGCAAGACGAATTCCGTCGCGTTCAGCTTTTTGAGAATATGTTGTTCCAATTCCACGTCCGGTTGTTCCAATAGGACGTTTTCTTGCAGCATCGCGCTCTTTGTCCATTTTTCTGTAACCAGGAAGAGTAATATGCGCTCTGTCTGAAATAAAAACGCGGCCTTCCCAATTTATTCCGTTGTCCGTGAGCATTTGGAGTTCATTGAACAATGCTTCCGGTTCGATAACCATTCCAGAACCAAGAATTACAGATTTTTCCGGATACAAAATTCCAGAAGGAACTTGATGCAATGCATATTTTTTTCCGTCAACAACAATTGTGTGACCTGCATTTGCTCCGCCGGCAAAACGGCAGACATACTTAGCATCCTGTGCAAGATAGTCAACAATCTTTCCTTTGCCTTCATCGCCCCATTGGGCTCCCATAACAACAACGTTCATCGAAATACTTCCTTTTCCGCAGAATCATCGCAGAAATTAGAAAAATTTTTGCAAGAACGCCACAAACAATGCGACAAAGAGTTCTTGCACGTGAATGATATCACAAAGTTTCTATTTGCTCAATTAATGCAGTTATTTTGCAGGTTTTTAGCGAATTATTTATCAGTTTGCCTTAAAAATTTCTATAATTTGCGATTTTTTCATAAGGAACAAATCTGTAAGAACAGGATCCAAGCGCGTTCCCTTAGACATTCCTATAATTCTAAATGCTTCATCCACAGAAAACGGATCTTTGTAAGAACGCTGAGAAACAAGAGCATCAAAAATATCTGCAATGGCCATTATGCGCGCGCTGACAGGAATTTCTTCGCCTTTCAATTTATAGGGATAACCGTGGCCATCCCAGCGTTCATGATGACCAGTTGCAACATCAGCGGCAATATTAACGTAATCTTCACTTTCAATATTAGAAAGAACTTCGCGGATTATTTTTCCGCCGGAAACTGTATGGCTTTGCATTACTTTATATTCTTCATCAGAAAGCTTGCTGGTCTTTTTTAAGATTGAATCCGGAATTACAATTTTACCGATATCGTGCATAGGAGCGGCTTTTTTCAGAAGTTCAATGTATTCCGGCGTAATAATTTCAGGATGATAACCATGTTCAAGCGCCGCACTTGCAAGAACTTCAACATAAAGGCTTGTACGTTTTACGTGTCCGCCGGTATCACTGTCACGACTTTCTATAAGGTTCGCCATTCCATAGATTGTCTGCTCCTGCATATAAATAATTTTTTTGTTCTGTTCTGTAATTTTTTCAGATTTGCGGTCAACATCAATTTGAAGTGAATTTCTGTTATGTTCCAATTTTGAAGTTAACATCAAGCAAAGAACAATAAACGCCGCGAAAGCAATTATTACAACAATTACTGTGATCAAAAAAGAAATCATTGACACTGCCGAAGAATAAGACATTTTTTCCTGAGCAAAATTAAATTTATTGTCAATATAATCGCTAAGATCTTCCAAATCACAGTTAAGCATATTTGTTGAGCGGACAAGATTTTTTGTAATATACTGCTCTGCAAGTATTTTTGAACCGGCATAGCGCAAATCCATTGCAATGGAAATTTCATTGAAAATCGCAACACAGCCTGAATTTATCCTATGAAAAAGCTGTTCTTTTTCATTTCCGCGCATAAGTTCGCCAAATTCTTTCAGGCAAGCGGAAAGTTCCGCACGCACATATTCTTCCTGAAGACTATACTGCTCAAGAACTGAATCAGAAGTTGCAAGAACGTAGAAATAACCTACAGAAAGCTCTTCGTTTACCAGTTTTCTGACTTTATCCATATGCGTTGTATAACTTATCCCTTCCGCCAGAATTTTTGAAGAATCGAACATATTCTTAAAACCTAACGAAATGGTAACAAATCCAAGAAGAACAACTAAAAATGAAGTCACACATGCAATAAGAATTTTAAAAGTAACTTTTTTCATATCAAATTTTTTTTTACTATCATTTCTACTTTCTTATTTTTTTTACGGCATTATCCAGCTGAACTTGGATTTCCTGCTCAGAAAGACCTTTTCCGTCCGAAAGAACAACTCCAAGAACTAATGCCGGATTCCAATAACTTGAGTTTACCCGCTGCGCCGAACTGAACTTTGACTGCTCAGAAAGAGCGATTGCAACAGGAGAATTGCGGACTTCCGGCGATTCCGAAACTTTTAAGGCAACCGGAGGTTCGCCTTTTTTCTTGAAGATTTCAAGTTGAGTTTTTTCATCGGAAAGCCATGCCGCAACTTTCATCGCCCATCCCGGATTTTTTGCCGAAGATTTTACACCGACCATTTTAAAACCCATAAAACTGTTCATCTGAAGTTCATTTCCTTTTACATTGTAAGTAGGAAGTTTTACCGCACCATAATCCGCACCCCACTCTGAAGAAAAGAAAACCGCATTCCAAGGACCGTTTACCGCGGCAACAATTTTTCCGGACTTTACAAGATCCATAATTCCGCTGTTATCTGTACTTACAAATGCCGGATCTGAAGCGATTTTTATTATTGCTTTCGCAACATCAACGCCTTTATATTTTGTGTCTGTTGCATTCCAGTTGCAGAAATTCCCTTTTTCTTCGCTGTGAACATCAAGTCCGGCTGCTTTGAAAAAAGAATATAAATACCAGCCATTTTTTAAATCCATCGCAACTTGCTTATCACTTGCCGCAGCCGCTTTTAAAAGTTTAGAAAAAGATGCCGTGTCATCTGTTTTTATATATTTTTTATTGGTATCTTTA
>CAYXDA010000167.1:0-3647 GCA_964463615.1 uncultured Treponema sp. | reverse complement strand
AATTACCAGTCGTCTTCACCGTCAAAATCGCCATCTTCAAAATCATATTCGTCTTCATAAGAATCATCATCGCGATCATATCCGCAAAATCCATCAAATTCATAAAATCCACAAAAACGTTGTCATTCGCTCCAAGTTTTTTTATACTTTAAATATGGAAAACTTCGATATTGCAATTATTGGCGCAGGAGCCGCCGGACTTTCTGCCGGAATGTATTCCGCCCGCTCTGGAATGAAAACCATTATTCTGGACAACATCGGAGGCGGCGGCCAGGCATTGGAAATAGATAAACTTGAAAATTATCCCGGATTTTTTCCGGCAGCAAACGGAAGCGAACTTATACAAAAAATGAGCGAACAAGCCGGACATTTCGGCGCAAAAATATCACAGACTTCCGTTGAATCAATCGACAAAAAAGGAAAATCCTTCTATATAAAAACAGACTCCGGCGAATATGAATCTTCCGCTGTAATTTATGCAACCGGCGCAGAACATTCAAAACTGGGCGTTCCCGGCGAACAAAAACTTATGGGAAGCGGCGTTTCCTATTGCGCAGTCTGCGACGGACCTTTTTTCAGAAACAAAGAAGTTACCGTAATCGGCGGCGGCGACAGCGCCTGTTCAGAAGCATTGTATTTAGCAAATATTGCCGCACACGTAAACATAATTCACCGCCGCAACGAATTCCGCGCGGCAAAAACACTTTCAGACCGAATTTCCGCAAATCCAAAAATCACCGTTCATTTTGAAAGCATCGCAAAAGAAATTCTTGGAGAAAGCAAAGTTTCCGGCGTTCTTTTAGAAAATGTAAAAACAAAAGAAAACCGAGAACTTAAAACAGACGCAGTTTTTATATGCGTCGGAATGAAGCCAAGAACAGCACTTCTGGAAACTTTGCAAAAAGATTCCGGCGGATATATAGTTACAAACGAAAAAATGGAAACCGCAATTCCGGGACTTTACGCAGCCGGCGACGTCCGTTCAAAGCCGCTCCGCCAAATTATAACAGCCGCAAGCGACGGAGCGATTGCAGCTGTAAGCGCAGCGGAATTTGTAAAAACAATTAAAAGATAGCGCACCGCTGCCACGCAAAATATTTTCCAGCGTAACGTTTACAATTTTTATTTGTAAAAAATCTCAGATTCAAAGGAACGCTCTCCGCTGGATTTTATTTTACCTTCCACAAGAATTCTCTGCGCCTCATCATCAAAAAAAGCGTTCACAATCATTGTGTCATCTTTGCGGATTTCCTTACAAAAATTTAATTTAAAATCACAAATTTGCTTTGCCTGATATTTTTCCGGCAAAAAATCCAATGCAAAATTTATGTATTTTGCATTCGTCAAATGACCATTTCCATCTATCATCGAATAAAGAATTTTCTGCTCGCCTAAAAAACTGGAATTTTCAGGAATTTTTATCCGCCCAGGCTTGCAGGCACATTCAGTTTTTTCATCACTTTTTGCAAGAAATTCAAATTTTTCCGGAACAACAATCGCTCGGCTTTCAGGATTTACAACAACCCAAAGACTTTTACCTTCTATTAAAATTTCACCGCTTTTTAAATCAGCAAAAGAATAATAGCGCATAAGCTGAATTCCTTCCGGCTTTTCTTCCCGCACCAAAATCCGCACTTCATCATTTTCTTTCGGAAGGCGATTTATATGAAAACTTGAGCGCGAAACCATCTGCGCATATCCGTGTTCCGTCAAAAAATCACGATTTTGTCCGCGATGCGTATAAAGATCCGTAACAAAATCTGCGCAATATTCCATCACCTCTGTCAAATGAATACATTTATCCGACCCACACTGACCAAAAAGAATTTTTTCCTCGCCCGTCAGCGTCAACTCATCATCAGAAAGTTCAGTCTTATAATTTTCCATAATTTTTCCCACATTTATAAGACACTCTTACAATAAAAATAGTTTCAGAAAAAAATAAAAAAAATAATAAAATTTCGGGCGCTTTCGCAAACTCCGTTTGCTCACCAGGCTTTTCGTGGCTCTCGCTTCGCTCGCCTTGCGGCCGGTATTTTTGCTCCGCAAAAACACGCACTTCGTGCCCACTACAATCCTTAGCGCAGTCCGCAAAAAAATTGCCCGGACGCGCTTCAAGAACCTTAAAACCGCCGGGCAATACAATTAAAATCAAAGATTAAATTCAACCGCTCATCTTTTATTTTATTCAACCTTTCCGCCTTCTACTACAAGATTGTCGGCGTTAGAATCTTTTCCGTAAGTTGAACGTAAAGTTGCCTCGTAATTCGCATGGAAAAATCTTTCTTCACCAAGTTTTACAATCTCATCGTTCAACCAGTTTAACAAAGTTGTATTTCCCTTAGAAACTGCCGGCGCAATCGTATCAATCGATCCCAAAGATTCAATTCCGACTGCATAGCCGGGATTTTCAATCGCCCAGGCAAGAACTTCCGTGTTGTCTGTAGAAAGAGCCACGCCGCGTCCGTCCAGCAAGGCATTGTATGCTTCGCTGTATTGGTCAAACTTCAAAAGATTTACTTGCGGATAATTTTCAGAAAAGAAAGTTTCCGCCGTTGTTCCTTTTGCAACAATCAAAGTTTTTCCGTTCAGATCTTCCGGTTTTGTAATAAAATCTTTTTTATTGGAAACAACGCCCAAAGCACATTTCATATAAGGAAGGGCAAAATCAACTTTTTCTGCACGCGCAGGCGTTACCGTAAAGTTCGCCAAAGTAATATCAACTTTTCCGGTTTCAAGAACTTCAACGCGGGCAGCCGCTTCTACAGGAACATACTTGATTTTTACGCCCAAATCTTTTGCAATCCGTTCAGCAAAATAAATGTCATATCCCTGATACTTGCCGTATTCATCAACATAACCGAAAGGTTTTTTATCGCTAAAAACGGCAACTTTTAAAGTTCCGCTCTTCTGAATTTTGTCCAAAGTGCGGAATTTTGCACCGTTTGAACAACCTCCAAAATTAATTGCCGCAAACAAAGCAGCTAAAACTATGCCAAAATTTCTAAAATTTGATTTTCTCATATTTTGCCTCCGTAACATTTTTCAATCTGCAAAATCTTTTGCTTACAAAAATGTTATAACATTTGATTACCTATTAAGTCAATAGGTTTTATGTATAATAATTTATCACAGAAATCCTGTAAAAAAAATACAATCATATTTTTACAATCTACAATTCATCAAATGATGATTTTTATATAAGAAAACTGTAAAATTTGAGTTATGTTTTGCGATTTGTTTCAGAGAAATCACAAAATCTGCCGTATAAAACTGAGCAATGATTATAAATTTGAGAGAAATCAAAACATCAGTTGGAAAGCGACAAGTTCAATTCCTTGAATTTGCTTGTAATTTCATAAAATCTTTTTGCTCTTACTTGCGTTAGGGATTGCAGCACCTGCGAAGCAGTTCCGAAGCGAAGCGCAGGAATGAGCCGCGGTAGACGGCGAAGTGCGAAAAGCCCGACCCTAAAGGTGATTGAGTTTATCGAAATCACCTTTAGGGAACGCCCGGCAGAATTAAAATAATTTCAATCAATAAATTTTAATGCACAAATCCAGTTTATAAGCTAAGATAAATTTCAGGTAAAAATGACAAACGAAGAAATCGGCACTTTGCTTGAAAATCAAAAAAAATATTATAAA
>CAYXDA010000166.1:0-3714 GCA_964463615.1 uncultured Treponema sp. | reverse complement strand
GAGTTTGATATTGAATTCTATTGATTCTTTTGTAAACGTACCGCTTCTGATTGCAGCCGCAGCTGGTCTCGTGCTTTTTATTCTGCTTTTAATTTCTAAAATCAGAAATACAGCAAAAATCAGTTTTGTTTGTTTTCCTGCAATTGGAGTTCTTATTGCCGGATTAGTATACACATACTTTGACCACAAACTTTTCTACATTTCGCTTGTAACGATTATTGTAGAACTGCTTCTTATTGCATACGCTTTTGTACTTGCGGTTTCCGATCCGGAAAAGCAGGCGGCAAAAAGAGCAAAGAAAGAAAAAGAGGAAGAAGAAGCCCTTCATCCTGATGAAGTTTCAAAAGAAGCACTTAATGCTCTTGAAACAAAATACAAGACAGTTATTGAAGATGATAAGAACATAACTGAAAAAGCGGCAAGTTTCTTCAATGAAGAAAACACTCTTTCTCAGTTCCTTGAATATTTCAACAAACTTATAATCCAGAGAACTGCGGCAGACGGAAGCGCAATTCTTATGCTTGATGAATTTGACAATATTCTTGCGGTAAAAGCGGTTAACGGAACTTTTCCGCCGCCTTATAAAATCCCGGATGACATTCCTCATAAGCAGCTTCGCGTAGAAACAAACTTTAAATATTCGCAGTATCCGCTAGAAGGAAATGTATTTGGTGAGTTCTTTACAAAAGGCGTTGCAGAAAACATTAAAAACCCGCAGAAAGACAACAGAATCTTTAAGAATGGCCCGGAAGACTTTTTGCGCGTAGGACCATACTTGTTTATTCCTGTAAAGCAAATGGGCGAAACAATCGCGCTTGTTGTTCTTGCACGCAAACCAGATTCAGATCCTTTCTCAAGCAGAGAGTTTGAAACAGCATGCAATCTTTGCGACGGACTTGCGACAGCGCTTACACCGCTCAACAGCTTCCTTGCTTACTCTGAACACACAGAACTTACAAAGGAAGGTGATATTGCCACAAAATTCCAGAAAACGCTTGTTCCGGAAAAACTTCCTGTTATCAGCAAACTTTCCATCGGAAAATATACGATGAACGCAGAAAACGTTTGCGGTGATTATTACGATATCATTCCTTCAAGAAAAGACCGGATAACATTTGTAATGTCAGACGTTGCAGGAAAAGGAATGAACTCTCTTGTCATTATGATTATGATAAGAGCGATGATCAGACTTGTTGCAAACACAACGCAGAGTGCTTCCACAATAATTGAATGGGTAAACAAAGCCATCTGTTCTGAAAAAAACAGTATGGATCACTTTGCAAGTGTCGCATTGATAAATTACAACAGTATAGACGATACTGCACAGATTGCAACCTCAGGCTCAAATCCGGTTCTGCTTTATTCTGCAAAGGATAATTCAGTTACAAAGATTTCAACAGACTGCGAGCCTATAGGAGTTGAAAAAGATACTGTTTATAAAGATATTGACATAAAGTTAAATGCTGGGGATATTCTTATAACTTGTACAGACGGGTTACTTGAATGTCTTGATGAAAGAGGTGTACAATACTCATTAGACAATTTGACAAAGGTTATTCAGGCCAACTGCAAGTTACCTGGGAAAGACATTGCAGCAAAGGTTAAAGATAATATTAAAAAATTCTGTGGTGGAACACAGCAATACGATGATCAGAGTTTGCTGATCGTAAAAATACAGGGATAAGGAGTACCTTATGGAACTTAAAATAAGAAAAAATGGAGATGTATACATCATCGATGTTAATGGAGAAATGGATCTCTACAATTCCTATAAGCTTAAGGAACTTGTAATGAAGATGATTGAAAAGAATGTAAAAATCTTCATCATTAATCTTGAACAAGTTGATTACATCGACTCGTCTGGTATTGGTGCGCTGATTTACATTTGTTCAACAATCAAAAAAATGAACCTGAAATTATCAATCTCAAATATTCACGGTTCAGTAAAAAAGGTTATTGAACTTACAAAGCTTATGGGATATTTCCCTATTGCAAACAGCGTAGAAGAAGCGCTTTTGATGGTAAAAGAATAATACAAGCATTTCCCTACTTACTTTATTCTTGATAAGGAGATTTTTATGGACGAACCAGCAATAAAAGAATTGCGTTCTGACGACAATGATCCATTGTTCGACAAAACGAATATGCTTAAGAAGGAATTTCCTTCAGACTTTAGACAGATTAGATATTTTACACTTTTGATTGTTCAGTCAGCTCCGTCTGAAATAAAAGAACTGAACCTTCTTGAACAACAGATAAGCGAAGTAATCAAAAATGCTGTAAAACATGGAAATCATTGTGATATCAACAAGAAAGTAACAGTATGGTATTCATTTAGCCCTACTCATGCGCATGTTATAGTTCAGGATGAGGGTGAAGGATTTAAAGATCTTGAAAAATGGAATGAATTCAACAGAAAACGTCTTTCTTGTCTTCATGCGAACAATTATGAAGAATTAGCAAATTACGTATCATTCAAAACAAAGGAATCTGATGCACAAGATGGTGGTAACGCTTTGTTCGCTGCTCTTGAATATTGGAATGGCGGTTTTGTCTACAACGGAAAGCGTAATGCTGTAGCAATGCTAAAGAAATTTCAGCAAAAATCACACTAATTTATAATCATATAAAAAAAACTGTTCCTGTTTCGGAACAGTTTTTTTTATTCTACATCAATTTTACATCAATTTTACATCATTTGAAAATTAAATTTTTGAAACAGGAATATGATAAACGCTGCCGCAGTTCCTGCATACAACTTCCAAAGGATCCGGACCGTTCTTTTTTATATCCGCAATCTGTTCTGAAGGAAAATGTTTTATATAGTTTAAATATGTTTCTTCTGAGCAAGGACAGTCAAAAGTTACATTACGGCGCAATGCAATTATCGGTTTGAATTCCCTAAAAAGACCATAAACCAAGTCTTCTATAGTTCCATTTTCGCTGAACCACTGTCCGATAGACGGTGCCGTCGAGAATGCCATTTCCGCACGGGAAATCAATTCTTCATCAACTGTTTTATCTGCGGAACTGGATTTTGCAGCTCCACTTCCCCGCTTTCCGCCTGTTTCAGGCATAATCTGAAGAAACAAACCACCTGCGCCTATAACTCTGCCTTTCTTATCAAGTTGAATTCCTGTATTAAATGCTGTTGAAAGCTGTTCCGACTGTTTGTAATAATATGCCAAGTCCTGCGCAATATTTCCGGAATCAACAGCAACTGAACTTGTAAAAGGATTTTTGTCACCTTGATGAATCGTAGAAACAGAAAGTGTTCCATTTCCTAAAAACGGCTTTAAATTCCAATTTTCAAGAGGAGTTTCAACAGTTATATGTTCATTAAACAAATATCCACGAACTGTTCCTTTTGAATCCGCTTCTACAGAAAAACCTTGAGCCGGTCCTTCTACTTCATAGCGGAGTGTTGCATGCTCTTTACCTTTCATAAGCGGAATCATCAGAGCACCACAAAGAGCGCCCTGCCCGAAAATCATTGTTTCCAAAATTCCAAGATTATGCTGTGCACGCGCCTGATTTACAAAACGAGTTCCATGAAACAATGCACCCCGAATTCTTCCTTCTGCCATTACAAAAATTGCCATTTCATCTTTTGGCAAACTTTTTATATGCTCAACCAATTCCAAATCTTTTATTTCTGCTTTTATCATACATACAATTTAATGGAAAGAAACAAAAAAGAGAAGAGATAATTAT
>CAYXDA010000165.1:2862-3778 GCA_964463615.1 uncultured Treponema sp. | reverse complement strand
TTGCAATGCCGAAGAAATGGTTGTATAATTTTTTTTCAAAAATCCTTTAGATTTTTCTTCGGGCGTTTCCGCCACTTCGTGTCGGTCGGGCTTTTCGTGGTTCCGGCATTCGCCTCCATTCCTGTCGGAACGTGCTTCGCACGCCACTACAATCCCTAACGCAAAATCGTAAATAAGTAGTTTTTGTATGCCTAAAAAAAACTTGTGCCGGACAAATGCTCTTCATTTCCGATTTTGTCCGAACAACTGCTGTCCTAAGGCGCGGGCACCAACTTCAGCATAACAATATTTCAAAACTTCAGAACAGCGAAACTTAAAATCCGCGCAAATCCTCGAAATCTGCGGGAAGTTTTCATTCTGTGCTTTCGGGAGCCTTAGTCACCGCGATATTTTTTTTGCAGAAATTTCCGAATTTTTATTTTATTTGCGATATGTATTATAGAGGCTTTTATGAAAAAAAATATTTTTCTTGCGTTTTTTTTATTTGTTTTTGCATTTGTTTCTTGCGCTACGGTTCGCTATGCGGCTCCATATTCGCTTTTTGGAGAATTTTCTTCCGCTCCGGAAGGTGTTTTGCTGAACTTTTCGCTTACAAACAATGCTCAGTCGCAGATAGAAAAGATTTGTTTTGTTCTTGGTGCATACGATTCTGATGGAGAACCGGTTTTTGAAGGCGACAGTTTGCAGATTGAACTTAAACTTTGCGTTCTTCCAGGCAAAACAGTGGAAGATTATTTTAATGTGGATTTTTTGAATGATTTTTCGGAAGATGATTTTAAATTGGATTATTTTTATGCAGAAAAAATATTTTATTCAGACGGTTCTGTTTTTGAAGATCCTCTGGGACGTTTTGCACAATAAAAAAGTCCGGTCTTGACCGAACTTTTTTATTTCATACGCTGCGCGTATTCAAGAG
>CAYXDA010000165.1:0-2762 GCA_964463615.1 uncultured Treponema sp. | reverse complement strand
CAACGCAAAAACATCCTGTTTTTGATTTTTTTTATAATGGAATATTTCCGTGCTTAAAAATCCAAAATGCCGTCCTGGCATTTCGGATTTATTTCATACGCTGCGCGTATTCAAGAGCAACGCAAAAACATCCTGTTTTTGATTTTTTTTATAATGGAATATTTCCGTGCTTTTTTAACGGGTTGTCCATTGAGCGTTTGTCCTGCAGGAAGCGCAGGCTGTCTGCAACGTATTTTCTTGTTGCTTTCGGCTCGATTACTTCGGAAATATAACCGCGTTTTGCCGCTATTGTCGGGGTCATAATTTCTTCTTCGTATTCGGCTTTCTTTTGTGCAACATATTCTGCTTTTTCCGGATCTTTTAAATCCTTTGCATAAAGAATTCCGATTGCTCCGTCTGCACCCATAACCGCAATTTCCGAAGTCGGCCAAGCGTAAACGTAATCTGCGCCGATATGTTTTGAACACATTGCAATGTATGCGCCGCCGTAAGCTTTTCTTGTAATTACAGTTACTTTCGGAACTGTAGATTCGCTGTAGGCATAAATAACTTTTGCTCCGTGGCGGATAATACCTTTCTGCTCTTCCTGTGGACCTGGAATAAAACCAGGAACATCAACGAATGTAAGAAGCGGGATATTGTATGCATCGCAATAGCGAACATGGCGGGCGATTTTGTCGGAAGCGTCGCAGTCCAAAACGCCTCCCATTCCTGCCGGATTGTTTGCTACGATTCCGACAGAGCGGCCTTCTACTTTTGCAAATCCTGTTACGCAGTTTATTGCAAATTCTGCTGAAGTTTCAAAGAAAGAATCATCATCTGTTACATCTTCAATAACTTCGCGAATATCATAACCTTTGTGTGTGTTTTCCGGCAAAATCTTTTCTATATGCTTTGTCTTTTTGTGTTCGTCATATTTGAACTTTGCGGCCTGAACAATTTCATCACCGTAATAATGCGGAATGTAGTCCAAAAGTTTGCGTACTTTTTCAAAACATTCAGGTTCGGAAATGCAGCGGAATTGCGCAACTCCTGATTTTTTTGAATGAATTGACGCTCCTCCTAAGTCTTCTGCAGAAATGTCCATAAACATTACTGATTTTACAACTTTAGGACCTGTAATAAAAAGCTGAGAAATTTTATCAACTGCAAAGATGAAGTCTGTAATTCCTGGCGAATAAACTGCTCCGCCGGCGCAAGGACCTGCAATTATGGAAATCTGCGGAACAGAACCTGATGCGCGCACATTCTGATAAAAAAGGTCGCCGTAACCGCAAAGGGCATCTACACCTTCCTGAATTCGTGCTCCGCCGGAATCATTTATTCCGATAACAGGACATCTTGCCTGAATTGCTTTGTCTATAAGTTCCGCAATTTTCTTTCCGTGCATAAGTCCAAGGGAACCGCCCTGAACTGTAAAATCCTGGGCGTAAACTGCAACTTTTCGTCCGTTAATTGTTCCGAAGCCTGTAATTACTCCGTCATAGGGAATGTCTTTTTTGTCCATTCCGAAACTTGTGCAGTTGTGGCGCACTCCAGAATAAAGTTCCATAAAAGAGTCTTTGTCCACAAGATGATTGATTCGTTCAATGGCATGCCATTTGCCTTTTTCGTGTTGCTTTTCAACATTGTATTTGTAAGCCATTTATGTGGTAACCTCCAAAATAACTTCTTGGTTTTAGTTTATATAATCGGTCTTTTAGTGTCAATGACATTTTTTGTAAAAATGTCAAAATGAAGAGCGTAAATTGCGCAGCGAAGCGGTGCGCTGTGCACCGATGGGTAGGCGAAAACACAAGCCGCAAAGCGACGCAGTGGTTGAGCCGTAGGGCAGGCGCCCTCCTTTATGCTTACCTGCGAGCCCGTGTCACCAAAAGACCTTGGCTTTTGGTGAGTAGTTCGGCACTTTGTGCCGAACGTAGGGCAGGCGCCCTCCTTGCTTTTAATATCCGATTTTTTCCAGACGCTTTTTTTCTATTTCCATTGATTTTTCGGTCGGAAGCCAATAATATTTTTTGCGCAGGGAATTAAGTGCGGCTATTTCATCGTTTTTGTTTTGTTTTAATGCTTCCTTGAAAGCCAGGGAAACTTCCAGCGGGGAAAATATTTCTGAACTGCTTGTTTCGTCCAGGCTTATGATTTTCCAGGCATTTTTTTCGTATCTTAATGTTACGATTGTGGTGAATTCTTCCACTTTTATAAAATTGTCCTCGTTGTGTACTAAAAAATAGTGAACTTTATGAACCGCATCCGGGCTTTTTTCTACTTTTAGTTTTGAACCATCTTCTGCATAAACAATTCTTGAAGGATGATTTTTCTTTGTGGGAACTTTTAGATTTAATGCGGAAGATTTTTCATCTATCACGAAATTTGTAATTCCGTAAATGTAATGCGAATAGGATTTTGTTGAATCCGGCTCGAAGAAAAACCAGTTTTCCGGTGTGGAAATTCCCGAATCAAAATTGTAGGCGCTGCGCATTTGCCCTGTTACGTAAAGCTGTGGAACTATTGAAATGTAGCTTTGTGCTTCCTTGCAGTTTTTTGCCGCACAGAGCATTAAATCTGTGTCCATTGTATGAATTCCCTTGTAAAAGATTTCTGTAACCTGCAAGGAGGAAAGTCCGATCGCGCTTGGCTTTTTTTCATTTTCTTTTATGATTGAAAGTGCGGCAATAAACGCACTTTCAATCATAAAATAAAATGAAAAAAATACAAGCGCGATCGGACTATCATCCAAGCAGGTTAAAGAAAACTTTTACAAG
>CAYXDA010000164.1:0-3783 GCA_964463615.1 uncultured Treponema sp. | reverse complement strand
GTTTTTATAGATTCTGAAACAAGTTCAGAATGACGGCTTTCAGAATAATATTTTCAAACAAAACGAGGATTATAAATGGCAAATTGGGCAAATGCTGACACACTTTCTTCTTGGAAAAAGTTGTTTTCTTTAAAAGGAATGGTTTCTGTAAAAGACGAGCTTTCAGGTGCGGACGCGACAAAACGAATCAAGAATTATTCAATTCCAATGGCAGAAGGATTAACTTATAATTACGCTGCAAAACAAGTAAACGAACAGATTCTTAAAACTTTGCAGGATTTGTCTGATGAAGCTGAACTTTTGGAAAAGTTTGAATCGCTTTACAACGGCGAAGTTGTGAACACTGGCGAAAAGAGAATGGTTCTTCATCAGTTGACACGCGGCCAGCTTGGAAAAGATGTTGTCGCCGACGGACAGAACAAGCGCGATTTTTACATCAACGAGCAGAAAAAAATCGCTGATTTTGCGGACAAAGTTCATTCTGGCGAAATTGTAAACGAAAAAGGCGAAAAATATACAACTGTTTGCCAGATTGGAATCGGCGGTTCAGATTTAGGTCCGCGCGCAATGTATCTTGCTTTGGAAAACTGGGCGAAGGCGAACAACACTTTCAAAATGGAAGCTCATTTTATTTCAAACGTTGATCCGGACGACGGAGCGGCGGTTCTTGCTTCTTTAGATTTGGCTCACACAATCTTTATTCTTGTTTCTAAATCTGGAACAACTTTGGAAACTTTGACAAACGAATCTTTTGTAAAAGAATTCTTGAAGAAAGAAGGGCTTGACGTTTCAAAGCACATGATTGCCGTAACAAGCGAAACTTCTCCGCTTGCACACAATCCTGATTATATGCAGGCGTTTTATATGGACGACTACATTGGCGGACGCTACTCTTCCACATCTGGCGTTGGCGGCGCGGTTCTTTCGCTTGCGTTCGGACCAAAAGTTTTCGCGGACTTCTTGGATGGAGCGGCTGCGGAAGACAAAACTGCATTGAAAAAAGACATAAGAAAAAATCCAGCGTTGATGGACGCGTTGATTGGAATTTACGAACGAAATGTTCAGGAATATCCATCCACAGCGATTTTGCCTTATTCGCAGGCGCTTTCACGATTCCCGGCTCATCTTCAGCAGCTTGATATGGAATCAAACGGAAAATCAGTAAACCGCGACGGCGGAAAAATCGATTATGTTACCGGACCTGTAATTTTCGGTGAACCTGGAACAAACGGACAGCATTCGTTCTACCAGCTTCTTCACCAGGGAACAGACATAGTTCCGCTTCAGTTTATTGCGTTCAGCGAAAACCAGACCGGAAAAGACGTTGTAATAGAAGATTCCACAAGCCAGACAAAACTCTGCGCAAACGTTGTGGCGCAAATTGTCGCTTTTGCCTGCGGAAAAGACGATTCCGACCCGAACAAGTCTTTTGCAGGAAACCGCCCTTCAAGCCTTATTTACGGAAAACAGTTAAATCCGAAAACATTGGGCGCGTTGCTTTCACATTTTGAAAACAAAGTTATGTTCCAGGGATTCGTTTGGAACATCAACAGTTTTGACCAGGAAGGCGTTCAGCTTGGAAAGAAACTTGCAAAATCCGTGCTTTCAGGAAAAATGGAAGGCGCGCTTAAAGAGTTCGCAGGATTGTTGATTAAATAGTTAATTTTAACTCCCGCATATTACGCGGATTTACGCAGATAAAAAAGCCGCGCTTCAAGGGTTTGAGTGCGGCTTTTTTAATTTTTCGGAGGAATTATGAATCAAAAAAGCGGATACGGCAATTCCAGTAACGGTCCTTGGTATAATCCTGAAAATTCAGGAAAAGAAAAAAATTCGCAATCTGGTTATGAAACTCAAAATAATTATGAAGAAAAAAATTTTCTTGAGGAAGCAGAAGAAAATGCTTTAACATTCGGAATTGCATCTATGATTATAGGAATTTTTTCTTTGCTTGGTGAAAAATTGTTATTTGGAATTGCAGGACTGGTTCTTGGAAAAATTTCTGAAAAGAAAAAACCTAATACTTATGCAAAAGTCGGCGTAATCTGTTCAATTATAAGTATTGTAATAGGAACAGTTTTTATTGTTGCATTGCTGATTATTTTTTCACTTTACGGAGCTGTATTTTTCAGGCTTTTAAACGAAACTTTGGAAAATTTTTAATACTTATTTGCCACCGGGTAAAAAAACATACTCTTAAATAATAAATCAACTTGACTCAAAATTGGAAGATTTTATATTTTTATAAAAAAAAACGGGCGTTGCGGGGCAAAGAGCAATATAATTTTTGCCCCGCTTGAAAGGGTAGGACGCAACGGAGTGCGGCCGAGGGGAAGACTTTCCCCTTCCCTTGCTTACAAACTGAAAAACATGTGCAATAAATAAAAAAAAAATAAATCCGCTTACAAACGTTCTGTACACTGACCTGCTGCTACAAACAAATAATTCTTTTCTGCCGGAATACCGGAAATAATTAAAAATCATTCAGCTTTTTAGAAAAATTTTAGTTTTTTTTAATTAAACTTTGAAGTAAATACAAATTTTTGGAGGCTAAATATGCTCAAGAAAAAAATTATTGCTATAGCAACAGCTGGTATGCTTGCTGTTGCTACATCAGCATTTGCAGGAAACGTTGGCCCTGGTCTTGGACACATTGTTTGTGGCGATAAAGAAGGCATGGGTTGGGATTTGCTCGGTTCATTCCTTAACGGACTTTTTTACAACCAGTTATTTGCTATTTCATTCGGAACATCTGGTTATGACAAAGCAGAAGTTGCTATGACAGAAACAAACCAGTTCATCACAGACAACATGGACGCAATCGCAAATGACATTGCAAAGGGTGAAGGTGAATACATCGACACTCTTTCTACAATGCTTAACGTTTCTGATTCAGTTGCATTCAAAGCTGCTCTTCAGAACAACTTTGACGAAATCTTCTCTTCTTCAGAAGTTTCTGCACAGGAAGTTGCAAACAAGATTTATTATCTTGTAGGCTAATGCATCGTATTTTTGCAAGAACAAGATATGTTTTTAATTTTTCAAAAATCAGAAACATATCTTGTTTTCTAACCATTATATTTTTCTCTTGTCCGCTGCCAGCATTTTCAGAATTTTACGATTCTGAATTCTATTCAGAAAAAGCAGAAGATTTAATAAAAAAAGCTGAACAACTAAAATTATACGAAGATCCATGTTGGAAGACTTTGATGCATTACAAACCTGCGCCTTTTCACAAATATAAAAGTCTTGTTGATGATCCGGATTTTTTTTGTGTAAAAAACGGAAAAACAAATCCACGCGCAGAACTGAACGCAACCATAAAGGCTTTTTTTGAGCCCATACCAAATCGATTCAAAATAATTTGAAGCAATATGTATGAATTTCCATTTTAAAGGCACACCGTCAAAAATCAAATCAAGGAAAGAACTTCCATAATGCAAATTATAAAAATAATTGAACACGTCGTTAAAAAATTCATTTTTTGCAATCTATTAATCACAGAATTACTTTCTATGAAATAATAAGCATTACTAAAGAAAAGAGATTTATAAATGTAATTGATATAAACCAAGAAGACATAGACGGCAAAGAAAATAAATGAAACTGCCGGGAACCAGACTCGAACTGGCACGACCTTTTACGGTCGAGGGATTTTAAGTCCCTTGTGTCTACCATTCCACCATCCCGGCAAAGCGAATAAATTAATTTTATAGAAAAAATCATTATTTTGCAATACATAATTTTTTCTGTTAGAATAATTATATGTTTTCAGATACACAC
>CAYXDA010000163.1:0-3801 GCA_964463615.1 uncultured Treponema sp. | reverse complement strand
ACCGTCATTGTTAAGTGGTCATTTCGAGGACCTCAATGACCTTGTCATTGCGAACTTGGTGATTTCGACAAGCTCAATCTAAAGATTTCGACAGGCTCAATCACCTAACTTATTGGTGGTTGAGTTCATCGCATCGGTGGTTGAGCAATGTCGAAACCACCGTCATTGTTAAGTGGTCATTTCGAGGACCTCAATGACCTTGTCATTGCGAACGATTTGCTTGGCTAACGAGATTGCTTCGTCGCCAACGCTCCTCGCAATGACGATTCGTTTTTATTCCAGTTTCTTATCGAGGTGAAATATGAAAATTTTCTTCAATAGAAAAATTGTATTTGCGGCGATTTTGTTTGGCGCAATCTTTGCGTTTGGTTGCAAAAACTCGCTTGATTCCGAAGTTCAAGGCAATCTTGAATATGGAAGCATTTCTGTAAATCCAAGTATCACCGAAAATGAGAGCCGAGCCGTTTATATAGACGAAATCAAATCTGCTGTTGTTACGGTTCAAGGTTTTGATTCGTCTGGAAACAAATTTGAGCGCTCTTCCGGGCTTGTAAATGTTTCTGGCGGAAAAGGAAGCAACATAGAAGTAAATACAATTCCTGTTACAAAAAATGCGGTAATTACAGTTCAGGCTTACGGCGATGCGAATGCAAACAACAAAATAAGCGGAATACGGCTTTGCGCTGTTAAGGATATTGTTAGCGGTGGTAATTCAATAAATGTTACTTGGGGAACAACAAAAGAAGGAAACTTTTATTCTGAACTTTTAAATTCTGGTGTAAACACAAATATTCTTTCGGATGAACAAGTTTCTTCTATTAATATGCTTCTTTCTGCTCTTTCTGATTATAATGTTTCTTTGATTGACTACAGAAAAATCGCAGAAAATTTCGGTTCATTCAGTTCTGCGGAAAATTATGTTTTACAATGTGCAACGGTTTCTGTAAGTACAAAAGATATTTCCGGCTATAAATTGCAGATTGGTGATCCTTGCAGCAAAACGCAAACTGTTAGTTCTGCAAGCGGAACTATAACTTTTAGCGACGTTGCGCCAGGCACTTGGACTTTATACGCACTTGATAAAAGCGGTGAAGTAAAAGCAAGCAAATCTGTTACTGTGGAAAGCGGAAAAAGTTATTCCGGAAGCGTAACAAAATCTTCTTCTTCAAATGTAAAAGGAAAAATAATTGTTCACGTGCCAATAAGCACAAAATATGACCACGTACATTATTGGGATGGCGATGCTGGTTCAACAGAATGGCCGGGAAATTCAACTTCTGATTCTGATGGTGATGGCTTTTACGATGTTACGCTCAGCGGAACAAAAACGAAAATAATTTTTAATAATGGTACAGGCGGAAGTGCAGGAAACGGACAAACTTCTGACCTTTACATAACAGAGGGCGAATGGAATTACATTGGCGGAAATAGCGGAACAAAAGACGCTGACGGAACAAAAATTTCCAGCAATTTTGAAAAAGTTGAATCAAGTGGAAATGAAACTGTTACAATAAAATTCGATTCGGAGGAAGACCAAGGCAATTCAAGTTGTACAATTCACGTATATAATTCTAAATGGGCTGGAACCCATTATTTGTACGCATTTACTGGCGCTTCTTCAATAACAAATAAGTGGCCGGGAAATGCAATGATTGCGGAATCAACAAGCGGTTCATACAAAATTTCAGTTGATTTTGATTTGTCTACTGCATCTTTGATTTTTAACAACAGTTCAAGTCAATATCCGCTTAAGGATTCGAATACAATTGTAAAATTTCCAAGCGGAGTAAAAGAAGCATGGTTCAATCTTTCTGACTATTCTTGGACAACAGAAAATCCGTATGCGCCTACAAAACCTAAAGTAATTCTTCCGAACGGAACGCTTTATTTGGGCGGAAAATTTACAATTACAGTTTCCAGCGATACGGATTTGGAAAGTGCGACAATGGTGGTTTCGGGCACCTCAACCACCGGAATCACAAAAACGCTTACAACCGGAGCGAATACGTTCAATGTAAGTGATTTTGCAAGCGCGGCAGAAACTTCTTTGACGATTTCTGTAAACGCTACGAACAGCGTTGGAACAACAACCGTGCAGACAAAGCTTTCCGTAAAAGAAAAACTTTCGAACACGATTGTTTCCGACCCGAACGAACTTAGAATTTATCAGGTTATGGTTGCAAGTTTTCAGGATGGCGATTCTTCAATCGGTTATACGCAGATGTGGGGACCAGACGGACACACAAAAGGCGGAGATTTGCAGGGAATTATAAATGCGATTCCGTATATTAAGGAACTTGGCTGCAATGCTCTCTGGATGACACCAATTTTTCCTTCAAATACATCCGATGTAAAACTAAATGCAACTGGTTATTTTGCTTGTGATTATTTTAGCATTGATCCTAATTTCGGAACGATGAGCAAATTTGACGAACTTGTAGAACTTTGCCATGCGAACGGAATTTCCGTAATTCTTGATGGAGTGTTCGGTCATAATGCTGCGAGTGAAAGAGGATCAATAGGTTCTGTTCCGAATGTAAAAGGTGTAAAAAATTCTGGGGCAAAACCTTCTGGAAGCAATCCTGTTGACTACGCAAACAATTCCAATTCGTTTAAATATTATTCCGATGTAGCTCGCTATTGGATTACTGAACACAATATTGACGGATGGCGTTTTGACCAATGTTATCAGGTTGGACTTGGCGACAATGGTGAAAACTGCAATACAGGCGGACACAATTATTGGTACGATATCCGTAAGGTTGTTGAAGAAGCTGCTGCTTCAAACGGAACAAAGGGCGTTGACTGGGGAACGCTTGGCTATATGATCGGCGAGCATTGGAACGGAGATGCTTCTGTAATTCAGAACGGAACTGTAAAAGCGGGAAATTCTAAAGGTTACGGACTTAATTCATGCTTTGACTTCCCTGCGTATTATGAGGTTGTTCGGGGATTTGCACAGGAATGGAACGGAAAAACATCTGGAAATATCACAATCGGATTAAGCTATTTGTATAAAACATATTCAGAAAAAGGATATTCCTGCTTGGAAGATGACGGAACTTATGAAACTTACTATCCGAATTTTATGCTTGCAAACCACGATTTGTTCAGAATCGGCGATTTAATCAATAAAAAGCACAACGACGGATTTGAAAGCGACAACTACGCAAAACGCAATATGGTTTTGCTTGCAGCGCAGGCGGCTTATTCAGGTCCGATTACAATTTATTACGGCGACGAAATTGCAGACCATAACGCGACAACTTCAAGCGGCTGGGGAGAAGACAATGTTGCGCGTTCAAGCGGAAAAATAAGCGGATTCAGTGCGCGCGAACAAAAGGTTCACGACTGGACGCAAAAATGCCTTACGGCACGTGCGGAACACAAAGCGTTGTGGAACGGAACGAACGAACAGATTGTTGGTGAAAGCGATTTTTACGTTGCTAAAAAGACTAGCGACGAAGAAACGATTTACATTGCTTTCAATTACAACGCATCATCATCAAAATCTTTCAGCGCAAGCGGAACTGACTTGCTGAGCGGAATAAAATACAGCGGAACTGTAACGGTTCCGGCTTTGAGTGCGGTTTACGTTTTGGCAGATTAAAACAAGCGTCATTGCAAGCATGGTGGTTGAGTTCATCGCATCGGTGGTTGAGCAATGTCGAAACCACCGTCATTGTTAAGTGGTCATTTCGAGGACCTCAATGACCTTGTCATTGCGAACTTGGTGATTTCGACAAGCTCAATCTAAAGATTTCGACAGGCTCAATCACCGATTGCGATTGTTAAGGCTCT
>CAYXDA010000162.1:0-3809 GCA_964463615.1 uncultured Treponema sp. | reverse complement strand
GCTTAAAACTCCGGGATTTCGCCAAGCTCAACCCCTGCATTTTTCGCCTACCCCTCGGTACACGGCGCACCGCTCCGCTGCGCCGCAAGGCCGTAAAATTCAAACCTTAAACCAAAGCAAACGGTTTCCGTTCATTGCGCAACTGATTTTATTCTGCTGATAAAGATAATACAAATAAGCCCGGATTGTACTTCCAATCAAAAGATATTGCGGAGTGCGCAGTTTTATGTCATTCATATCGGCAACTTCCTTAAGCAAATCCGCAAAAACAAGTTTTTTTCCGTCTTTCAGAACACGCAAAATACAGTATTCCGTAGAAAGTATTGCAATATTGTTCATTTCCACAGTTTCCTGAATTCTTCGCACAGGTTCGCCGTGGCTTGGAATGTACCAGTCAAACTCTGTTTCGTTCAGTTTTTGCAAAGTCTGTTTAAAAGCACCCAAATCAACAAGATAGGAAATCCAATACTTAAGAACGTGCATTTTTCCAAAAACAGCATCACCAGGAAAAAAAACAGTTTCACCTTTTTTATTCGTAAAAAGCACACCGAACATCGCAAGATAATGTCCCGGAAGACTTATAAAATTAAGTTTTGCACCGCCACGAAGCCTTATCTCCGAATTTTCATCTATGAACCTATCCGCTTTGGAAGGCTTCGCAACATAATACTCCGCCTGCAAATGTTCAAGCGGCATTGAACCGCAAGTTATAATGCTCTGTAAAAGATTGCACTCAAGACCCGCAGACTCAACGCGGCTGATCCAAATTTCACAACCGGTTTTCCGTACAAAAAAAGCATTTCCGCCACAATGATCCGCATGCGAATGAGTGTTTATTATTGCAACAAGATTAAAACCGCCCTTTTCTTTTGGAAAAAGTTCGTTCAGTTCAGAAAAAATGCGTTCTGCATCTTCAGAATTCCCGCCTGAATCAACCAAATAAATATCTTTCGCTCTGCTGCCACGCTTTCCGTTTACAGCAATCACACCTATATTAGTTGGTCCCGGAACATAATAAACATTCTGAAGAATTTTTTTTGCAGTCATTAAAGTCCAAGTTTTTCACGCATAATTTTTTTTGCTTTTTTTTCGTCGTTCACCATAAGAATCGGCTGACCTGTTGCATCCAAAGCATCGCGCCACAAAGCACCTTCCGGATCAACAAAGTTTCGGCTTTCAATAGCCATTTTTGTAGGAATGTAAACAAACTTGTCATGAACAAGTCCAACTACAATTTTTGTTTTTCCAGCCATAGCGGCATGAACAGCGTTATTTCCAAGACGTTCGCAATAAACAGAATCAGAAGCAATTGTTACAGCAGAACGAATCTGGTAACTAGGATCGCAGTATTTCAAATCTATCGGAATATTCTTTTTTGCAAAATATGCCTTTATTCTATCCTTCAAGTAAACACCGATATCCGCTAAAATTTTATTGCCGGAAGCATCAGTTGCGTCGCTTGCCGCAAAAAGTTCCTGACCAGCACCTTCCGCAACAACAACAACTGCATGTTTATGTTCAATCAATCTTTTTTCAAGGTTTTCCAAAAATCCGTTCGGGCCTTCCATATCAAATGGAATTTCCGGAATAAGACAGAAATTTGTTTCGTGCGAAGCAAGCGCCGCAGAAGTCGCAATAAAACCGGATTCTCGTCCCATAAGTTTTACAAGAGCAATACAGTTCGGCTGCGAGCGGGCTTCCATATGCATAGAAGCAATCGCATCTTTCGCCTGTTGAACAGCAGTTTCAAAACCGAATGAACGATCAATAAGAAGGAAATCATTATCTACAGTTTTTGGAATTCCAACAACGGCGCAATCCAATCCGCGTCTTTGAATTTCTTCTGCCATAGTAAGCGCACCGTGCTGAGTTCCATCGCCGCCAATAACGAACATCATATTGATTCCCATCCGTTCAATTGTGTCAACACCGTCTGTTGCAATGCGGTTTCCACCACCACGGCTAGTACCAATAAAAGAACCGCCAATCTTATGAATTTCGTCTACAACATCAGGAGTTAAAACCATCGGCTCAAGATTTGAATCTTCAAAAAGACCTCTGTAACCATAGCGGAAACCAACAATATCACGAACTCCGTAGCGGTTCCACAAACAGCGCACAACCGCTCTGATTACATCGTTCAATCCAGGACAAAGTCCGCCGCAAGTACAAATTCCCGCTTTTACTTTTTTAGGGTCAAAATATATTTTTTCACGTGGACCTGCTTTTTGCAAAAGATTAGTTTCGTCCACAGAGTTCGGCTCTTCTTTACTGAAAACATTAATTCTGTTTCTTACAAAAGAATCATCGCGAACATAATTTGCACAGGCATCACCCACAACCGTTGACAACTGAATAGGCGAATCAAATTTACAAGTTCCTAACTGCTCAACCGTAAAATCGTATTTTTTTGCCTTATACACTTCTTAACTCCTAAAAAAACACCTTGCCATAAAAAAACGGCATATCAAGATAAGATATAAAAAAACAACACTTTTTTCAATCATTTTAGACAAAAATATAAATTAACATAAAAGAGGGCGCCTGCCCTACGGCTCAAAACTCCGGAATTCCGACACTTCAACTTGTCTCAATAAAACCAAACTCTCTCACCTGCGTTTTTCGCCTACCCCTCGGTGCAAGGCGCCCGGCTTCGCGGCGGAATTATTTCAAAAAAAATCGCTTAAAATTTTGCTGAAAATTTCCATTTTTGTATTTTTTTTACAATATATAATATAGACTGATTGTGAGCGCTCAAAATTAAAATCGGTCGGAGGAAAAATGAAATATTTAAGAAAAGAGCATTTCACTTCAAATTACAAACCGCTCACCTACGAAGCACTTTTGCAGACGAACGGCGGTTACGCTGGCAGTTCCGGAAGTTCCGGAGGAGGTTCCGGCTACAGCAGTTCCAGCGGTAGTTCATGCGGAAAAAATTCAAAAAACAATACAACAACAAGATTCATAAGAAGCGACAAATACACAAAAACATACGGTACTAAAAATACAGACAATACAGAAACCGTAACAACCATAGACATAAAGACAGGCAAAGTAATTTCCCGTTACACATACGGAATTTCAAAAGGCTCATCTTCAAAAGGTTCTTCTTACGCAATCAGCTCTTCCGGCAGAACACCTTCTTACGGCTATAGCGCACCCAGCTCAGGAGGCGGATACAACAGTTCATACAAAACTACTTCTGGCGGTTTCACAATTTCATATGAGCAAACAAGCTCCGGCGCAAACGGTACAAATTCCGGCAGTTCATCAGACACACAAAGCGAAGAAAAACCAATTATCGTAAAAAAATACGGATATCAAATTTGTGCAGACGAAAACCAATCTCATTGCGATATTATTGCCTGGAACCATGCTGTAGACGCCGGATTAAATCCTGCCGGAAATGGCAACGACGCCTGGGACGGAAACCAACTGTTAGTAGACGAAATTTTCAACAGATATTATGCGGATGAAGCCACAGAATTTGATTCCAACCTTGCGGGCAAAAAAGGCTACATTTTCTATGACTGGAAAGGCGACGGAACTTACGATCATATGGAATATTGCGAAGTGGATGCTGCCGAAGGTAACTACAAGTACTTTTCCAACAAAGGAACAAATCAAGGAGCCGAATGGAAAAACAGTAATTTTCTTAAAGATATAAATGCGGGCGCATTAAACAGTGGACCATGTAAAATAAAATTCGTAGCGCTAAATTAAGCAATCATTTTTTCACCAGTATTTTTACTGGTGAAAAATAACAATAATACATTCAGGAGAAAATTTATTATGAAAAAGTCACTTAT
>CAYXDA010000161.1:0-3892 GCA_964463615.1 uncultured Treponema sp. | reverse complement strand
CGTTTATTCCGCGTTTTAGCGCGTACATTACGCTCGTTGTGATTCCGCTTGAGTGCCAGTCCATTCCAAGAACCGCGCCAAGGCTCTGGAACCACAGCGGGTCTGAAAGCCTCGTTAAAAATTCCTTTTTGACGAAATTAATCAGAATCGACTCGACAATCTCGGTTCCTAAAAGCTTCATTCTGTCGGCAAGCCAGCGCGGAACTGTTCCCGTGTGGAGCGGCAGGTCAGCGTAGCCAGAGCGTTTAATCATAGGTGAATTATAGCATATTTTGGAGAAGAAAAAAAATAATTAAAATTTGCGTTTTTGGCATTGACACAAATTATCTAAAGGTATAAAATCTTTGATACATTCAGCAATGAACAAACGGGCCACTAGCTCAGGTGGTAGAGCACCGCCCTTTTAAGGCGGCTGTCGATGGTTCGAGTCCATCATAGCTCAAAAGGCTGTTCAGTAAATGAACAGCCTTTTTTTATTACTGCAAAAAATTAAAATGCCCGCAAAACAGTTGCGTTGAAAGTACGTTAATTTTAATATTCAGAATATGTCAAAATCAGTTGTAACATTAGCGACAGTCATTTCTATACGACCCAGCGGAAAAAATAATGCCTGTGTGACATTTTTAACGCAGAGCGAAGGAATTGTACACGCAACTCTTTACGGCGGTCCTAAAAGCAAAATGAAGTCTCTTGTTTCGCCGTGGAACACAGGAACTGCATACTTTTCAATCTCAAACAATGAAAATTACAAAATTTCAGATTTTGACGCAAAAACATACAGACTTTCTTTCAGAGAAAATCTTTTAAAGTTTTGGGCGGCCTCACTTGCGGCAGAAATCGCAATAAAAACAAAATGTTCAGGAAATGCGGCAAAATGCTGGGCGCTTATAAACGGATTTTTAGACGGACTTGAACTTTGCAGAACCGATGAACAGTGCATAGCGGGGCTTATACGTTTTTTATGGCGTTACCTTGCGCTTATGGGAATTCAGCCGGAAACAGAAAATTGCTGCCGTTGCGGTAAAAAAATTACAGACGGAGCGGTTTTCAATGCTGCGGAAAACGGTTTTTACTGCCATTCCTGCGCACAAAAAGCAAGCGGATTTGAAATTCCCCAAAACGGAATTGAATATTTAAGCGCAATTTCAGCTCTTTCACCAAAAGAGGCAAGAAATGCAGTACTTTTCAAGGAAAGCGTTTCTTCTGTTAAACAAATTTTATATTACCTTACGGAAAATGCGTGCGGAACAGAGTTAACAAGTCTTAAAACCAGCGCAGGAATACTTTAACGCACATTTTTTCAATCAATTTGTATCTAAGTTAAAATTCATTCTTATTATTAATTGTACAAATTGGTTGTTTGGAGTAAAATGGAATGCGGGTGGAATTATGAGAGCAACTGATATTATAATGAAAAAACGCGGAACATTTGTCCGCAGGAACGGAAAAAAAGTTTTAGAAGGCAATACCACGCTCTCTTCTGAAGAAATAAAATTCATTATTGACGGATACGTAAACGGAACTATTCCTGACTATCAGATTTCTGCCTTTTTAATGGCTGTTTATTTCAATGGAATGACATTCGAAGAAACCGGAGTCATGACTGACTGCATGCTGCATTCCGGTGATATCATTCAAATGCACGGATATGAAAAATCAGGTCTTAACGGTCCATTTGTAGACAAGCATTCAACCGGAGGCGTAGGAGATAAAATTTCTCTTCCGCTTGCACCGATTGCAGCCGCCTGCGGAATTCAAGTTCCGATGATGAGCGGCCGCGCTTTAGGGCATACCGGAGGAACTTTAGACAAACTTGAATCTATTAACGGCTACAACGTAAATCTTTCACCGGATAAATTCCGCACTCTTATTGCAAAAACCGGCTATGCAATGACAGGACAAACAAAGGAAACCGTTCCCGCCGACCGGCTTTTGTACGCATTGCGCGATGTTACAGGCACTGTAGAATCCGTTCCGCTCATAACATCCAGCATTCTTTCCAAAAAAGTTGCGGAAGGCTCTGACGCTTTGGTTTTTGACGTAAAATGCGGCTCCGGTGCATTTATGAAAACGCTTGAAGATGCGGAACAGCTTGCGACTTTTCTTGTAAAAACCGCACACGCAATGAAAAAAGATGCATCTGCGCTTATTACAGATATGAGCACGCCTTTGGGGCTGAAAATAGGAAATTTTCTTGAAATTGAAGAAACATTAGATTGTCTTAAAGGTAAAGGTCCGGAAGACGTTATGGAAGAAACTTATGCGCTTGCCTGCGAAATGATTTTGCTCGGCAAAAAAGCCGCAACAGAACAAGAAGCGCGGAAAATGGCAAAAGAAGCCGTTGAATCCGGAAGAGCATATGAAATTTTCATGCAGAACGTAAAGGATCAGGGCGGAAATCCGGAAGAAGTTGAATCCATGTACGGAAAACGCAGAAGTCCGTTCAAAACTGAACTTTCTGCGGATAAATCAGGATATATTTTTATTGAAGCATATAAAACAGGTCTTGCCGGTGTAGTTTTGGGCGTCGGCAGGAACAAAACAACTGATTCAGTTTGTGCGGAAGCAGGAATTATTCTGCATGCAACAAGCGGATCTTATGTGAACAAAGGCGACATTTTAATGGAAATTTACGGAAAAGACAGCAATTGTCTTGAGCAGGCAAAAAAAATGCTGAATGATGCCGTATCTTATTCTGAGCATCCTATTGAAAAAAAGCCTTTGATTTACAAAAAAATTCAGTAGAATATCTCAAGGATAATTCTAAATTGAAGAAATTCAACAAAAAAGCTGTTTCACGCGATGAAGTTATAAAACTTCACACAAAATTTGGTCTTTCCAATCTGGAAGCGGCAGTTTTTGCACGACGCGGAATCACAAGTGGAAATGATCTTATGTATTATCTTGAAAATGACAAGCGTTTTATGCACTTGCCTTTTGAATTTTCAAATATGGAAGACGCAGTCAGCAGAATCACCGATGCCATTGATGAAGACGAAAAAATTCTTATCTTTGGCGACAAAGATGTTGACGGCGTTACCAGCACAGCAATTCTTTACGGATATTTAAAAGAACAAGGCGCAGATGTTCAATGGAGAATTCCTGTAGGCGATGACGCTTACGGACTTTCCTTGGATGCCGTTTCTGATTTTGCAAAAGATTATGGTACTCTTATCATTACAGTTGACTGCGGAATTTCCAACAATGCGGAAATAAAAAAAGCGCGTGAACTGGGAATTGACGTAATCGTAACAGATCATCACAACCCGCCGGAAGATTTGCCGGATGCAACTATTTTCCTCGATCCGAAAATGCAGGACTCCGGCTATCCTTTCAAGGATATTTCCGGTGCGGCGGTTGCATTCAAATTGGTGCAGGCGCTGAGATTCAGCAAATCCGAACTTTACGGGCAGGATATAGCGCTTCTGAATGTAACACCGCTTTCTGACGGAAACTACAAGCTGGACATTCTAAAAACAAGAAATCTTGTAAAAAAGCAGATTTTTTCAGAAGTTTACGAACCCGGATTCGGTTCAATTGTAAACACAAAACTACCTTCGATTCTTCGCGGGCAGCAGATTTTCTGCTGGAACAAAAATCAAGTTTCATCATATCTTAAAGATATTTTCGGTGGCGGCGTAGAATTTGAAATGCTTGATATGCAACAGGAAACAGAAAAAGCAATTCCTTCACTAAAAGGAAAATCTCTTTCCGAAATAAAAAAACTTTCAAAACTTGCAAAATATTCCGATTCCCAAGTAAGTGAAACTGACGGTTTTTACAATATTTTTGTTACTTTTGCAGAATTTGCGGATGCAAAACATTTTCCAAAACACAGCGCAGATGCGGCTGAAGATTTGCAGCTTGTCGGAATTGCCGCGCTTGCCGACAT
>CAYXDA010000160.1:0-3956 GCA_964463615.1 uncultured Treponema sp. | reverse complement strand
TCAATCACCGTGAACTCGGTGGTTGAGACACTCGAAACCACCAGCGTAGCAACAACCAAGCCGCAAATCGCCGCTTTTCTGGATAACCTTTCGGATAATTGAACTTCTTAATTTTTATATTAGGAGAATTAAATGAAAAAATTAATATTTAGTGCACTTGCCGCAGCCGCTCTCCTCTTCGGTTTTGCAAGCTGCTCCGGCGATTTGCACGATAGCGAACAGCTCCAAATGACCAGAATTATTGGTGATATGGATGGTTCTGGCAACGCAGCAATGACAACAATAGACGGAAACGTTTCTACATACAAATTCACTTATAATTCCTCTTGGAATGCATGGGGCGGTGGAAACGGAAAAATGAACTTCAAAGCATTAAAAGTTTGGGATAACTGGGTAACTCCAGGTTGGGGTCCAGATAAAGCAACAGATGTTACTGTGAACGGTGATGCCGTTGCCGGAAAACAGGGTGGAGGACAGGCTAACTTTGTTGCGGTAGGACTTGTAAATGGAAAAAATTACACTTTAACATTTACAACTTCTGGAAACGATGTAAGCGTTGCTCTTACAGGTTATGTAAAGCCAGATCCTGTTGAAGCTGACCTTTCTGCTATCAATGCAACAACAATGGCACAACCTAATGCTTATATTGAAATCAAAGGCGATGCTTACAACGATATTACTGTTGGAAAATACTTCTTCAACAAGAACGGTGATGATTATGTGGCAAACATTCCTTTTGATATTGCTTCTGATGCAACAAGTAGCTGGGGTAAAAGTAATTATGAAGCCTGGGGAAAAATTGGAGTTGGTGACAATGACTATGTAGTTGCTACAGACAAACAGTTTAATTATGATTCTGGAGACCTGAACTTTGATGGAAATACTAATCTTAATTTGACAGAAATTGTTCCTGGCAAAAAAGGTTTGATTACTGTTACGGCATCTTCTGATGGTTGTAAAGTTACCGTTGCTACATTTTAATCTTTTCAAGATTAATTCTTAAAAAGCAATCTACAGGCAGAACTTTTTTTAATAGTTTTGTCTGTAGATTTTTTTTATCTGAAATTTGGAGAAACTATGAAAAAACTTTTTTCTATATTTTGTTCTGCTTTTCTTTTGATGGCGATGTTACTTACATTCGGATGCAATTCAGATTCTGGAGGTTCTGATGAAGAAACAACAACTCTTAATCCTGCGCCAGAAACAATCGCAGAAGGTTACATCCGTGTAAATTATAAAGGAAGTGGAAATTGGACTCTTTGGATTTGGAAAGATTTTGATGAAACAGAAACTGAAAAAGTAGGTGATTGGCCAAACGGAGTTCCTGTTATGTATCAAAATGGAGCGGATTTTATTTGTTGGGATTTAAAACTCGCTGAAAATCCATCTGTACTTGCAATGATTGTTGTAAATTCTGCTGGAGCGAAAGGTTCTGGCAGTGATGATTTATTTTTCTATTTTCCACAGCGATACAACGAAATCTTTATCACAAATGATGGAAAAATTTTCGTTGATTCAGCATTGACAAAAGAACCAATAGGCGTTTCTTCTGCAACAATCACAAAGGAAGATGAGATAACTTTGAATTGTGCAGGCATTACTTTGTCAAGTGATACAGTTGTATTAAAGGACAAGAACGGAGCATATGTTTCTGTATCATCTTATGATTCAACAAATAAAAAACTCAAACTTTCTTCTAGTATTAAAGATTCGTATTTTGATATTCATCCATTGATGCTTTCTGTTAAAATTTCCGACACAGAAACTGATACAGTTCAGGTTGGGATTGCTTCAGATTTGATAGAATCTTGGATTGGAAACTTGGCAGCAGAAAACGCGACAGATCTTGGTCTCACACTAAATGGAACAACTGCTTCATTTAAGATGTGGGCTCCGTTAGCATCAAAAGTTTCGCTTGTTCTTTTCAAAGATGCCGATGCAGTTGCCAAAGGAACTGTCAATGATGAGCAAATAAAGGCTCTTTCTTCCGGATCAAACGGATATTGGACACTTTCAAACGTAGATATTTCTGGATATAAATACTACAAATACAGAATTGAAAGCGGAGCGGAAAGTCACGATGTTGCAGACATCTGGGCAAAAGTCGGAAGCGTTGATTCAGTTGCAACTCAAATAATCAATATTGATGACAGTGAATGTACCCCTACAGGTTGGGAAAGCAGTTATACAAACCCATTCGGAAAAAATGGTACAGAATCAAAATCTTATACAGATGCCGTTATTTACGAAATGCACATCCGCGACTGGAGCAAAGCAATCGGAAAGGATGGAAAGTTTATAAATCTTGCCGAAAGCGCTGAATTCATAAATCATCTTAAAGACATTGGAATCACTCATATTCAGATTTTGCCTAGTTTTGACTACGGGCAGTTGAATTCTGATCCGGATTACAACTGGGGTTACAATCCGTACAACTACAATGTTCCAGAAGGACGCTACGTTCAGGATATGAAAGACGGTTCCGACGCTGTAAAGCAATTCCGTCAGTTCATAAAGGCTGTTCACGATGCCGGAATCGCTGTGAATATGGACGTTGTCTATAATCATACAAACGGAACTTTGACAGGTTCTCTTTACGATATGACTGTTCCGCAATATTTCTATAGGGTTGACGCTTCTGGCAATTATTATAATGGCTCTGGTTGCGGAAACGAAGTTGCAACAAATCATGCTATGGTAAAAAAGTTTGTCATTGAATCTTTAAAGCATTGGATGAACGATTATCACATCAATGGTTTCCGCTTTGATTTGATGGGCTTGCACGAAACTTCTACAATGAAAGACATTTACACAGAACTTTCAAAGATTGATTCAAATGTAATGGTTTATGGAGAACCATGGACAGGAGGCGACGCTGGAGTTCGCAGTGGAGTTCAAAAATCATCCATTGATTCATGTTGTTCTTCCACAACACAAAACGGAGTTGCCTGCTTTAACGATGATTTCCGAAATGCAATAAAAGGCGCAGAATTCGGCGGATTCAAACAAGGCCATGTTCAAGGAACTTTCTATGATGACGAAATAAATGTTGGTCTTATGGGTTCTTTAAGGAGTTCAAGGTCAAATAAAAAGGCAGGATTTACAAACGTTCTTGGACGCTCGCTGAATTACATTGAATGTCACGACAACTACACATTGTTCGACAAACTCGCAATTTCATACCTGAAAAAAGAATCTTATTCCGGCGATTTATTTAAGGCGATTGGTTCGTCTGGTCTTAATGCTGTAAAAGCACAAGACAAACTTGCTGCGGCTTACGTATTCTTGGCGCAAGGAACTCCGTTTATCAATGGCGGTCAGGAATTCTTGCGAACAAAGCAAGGAGACGAAAACAGCTATTCTTCAAGCGATTCTATAAACGCTATCAATTTGTCGTTCAAAGCAAATTACAGTGATGTTTACAACACTTACAAAGGGTTAATAGCATTGCGAAAAGCGAATCCAGATGCTTTTGGAAACAACGAAAAAGCAACTGCAGAAACAATTTCAGAAGGCGTTACAAAATACACAACAGGAGATTATCTTGTTTATTTCAATGCGACTGGTTCGGCAGCAAACATTAATGCATCTGGCTACACAAAACTTGTTGATGTAACAAGCGGAAGCGTTGTTGAAAGTACAGCGTTACCAACTTCTGTTGCGGCCAAATCGTTCGTGATTTTGAAAAAATAGTCATTTCAAAGGCTAGTGATTGAACATTGTCAACAGGCTCAGCCACCACTAGGGTAATTGAGCCTGGTTGAAATCACCCAAAAAACGTAAATGAAAAAAAAAGCGAAGGCGCTTTGCAAACAGCCTTCGCTTTTGTATTTAGAATTTTGCTGTTCTTTGGCGAACGCGCTCTATATCTTCGCAGAAAAGTTCCCGCAAATCATTCAAACCAAGCGCCATCAAAGCCATTCTGTCAATTCCAATTCCCCAAGCCAAAACAGGGA
>CAYXDA010000159.1:0-4020 GCA_964463615.1 uncultured Treponema sp. | reverse complement strand
TATTCTGATAGTATATTATTAGAATATTATCAGGAGTAAGTTTATGGAACTAGAAGGATTAGAAGTAGAATATAAGCGCGAATATGTAGACAATTTCAAATATTCGGTAATCGCATTTGCAAACACAGATGGCGGCGCAATTTATTTTGGAATAAACGACGACGGCTCGGTTTGCGGCGTTCAAAATCCGGATGAAACGATGCTTAAAATAACCAATGTGATCCGCGATTCAATTCGTCCTGACATAACGCTTTTTGCAAAATGCTCCGCAATCAGTTTGGAAGGAAAAACCGTCATAAAACTTGAAATTCTTCGCGGAGTTCGCCGTCCTTATTATTTATCTGGCAAAGGAATTCGCCCTGAAGGAGTTTTTGTTCGGCAAGGCGCGTCATCTTCACCTGCAAGCGAAGATGCAATTTTACAAATGATAAAAGAATCCAGCGGCTTTGTCTTTGAAAACGAACTTTCGCTAAATCAGAATCTAACCTTTGAATATTGCGAAAAGTTTTTCCGCTCAAAAAACATCGAATTCGCAGAAACTCAAAAACGAACGCTTGGCTTTCTTACTCCCGAAGGAACCTACACGAACTTGGCTTTGATTTTTTCCGACCAATGTCCGCATATTATAAAAGCGGCGGTTTTTCAAGGCTCGGCAAAAACGCTTTTTAAAAATCGCAAAGAATTTTCAGGTTCAATTTTGCAGCAACTGGACGAAGCATATTCTTTTTTGGATTTGAACAACCAGACCAGCGCAGAAATCCGCGGATTAAACAGAATCGACACTCAAAGTTATCCGCCGGAATCGTTGCGCGAAGTCTTGCTTAACATGATAATTCACCGCGACTATGCAGTTCAAAGTCCGGCTCTTATTAGCATTTTTGACGACAGAATGGAATTTGTTTCTATTGGCGGGCTTGTTCCGGAGCTTTCTTTTGACGACATTATGCTTGGAGTTTCTGTTAGCCGGAACAAAAATCTTGCAAACGTTTTTTATCGTCTTGGCTTAGTTGAATCCTACGGAATCGGAATTCCAAAAATCAAGGAAACTTACGCAGAATATTCTGTTCAGCCAAAAATAGAAGTTTCTACGCACGCTTTTAAAGTAACGCTTCCGAACATTAACTTTATGAAAGAGCAAAGTTATTTAACCTTGAGCGAAAACACGCCGGAATATTCTGCAAGCGCGCAAAATACGGTTGGCTCGCAAATGCCGCGATTTGCAATTCATTCGCAAAGTTTGCAAAATCAAAAGCCGCAATATTCGCAATTTTTGCAGCAGGCGCAAAACGTTCGGTATCCGGCATCGGAACAGTTCGCAACGGAAACGCAAAACCGCGATTTGCAAGTGCTTTCGCTTTTTAAGCAAAAAAACTATATTTCGCGAAAAGACGTTGAACAGTTTTTGAACACATCGCAGGCAAACGCGGTTTTAATTTTGCGTCGTCTTCTTGAAGCGCAAAAAATCCAAAAGTTTGGCAACGGAAAAAACATCCGCTACTGCTTGGCGGAAAAATAAATTTCTTAAGATTTCCAGGCATGCGCGTAACGGTGCTTTCCCGCGGATTTCGCAGATGTAGGATTTGTGAAAAAAAAATCCCAGAACCACACTTTTCTAGACGACTTTTTGCTGTGAACTCACACTTTTCTAGGGGACTTTTTTCAAAATCGCAAAAAAAAAACTCTGCAAGAAATAACTCTTGCAGAGTTTTGTAAAATTCTAGTGGTTGAGCTTGTTGTTCGCTTACACACAAGCGTAGCGGAGTAACCACCAAACGTAGCGTAATGGTGATTGCCTACGGCTACCTTCGGTGCGAGAACCTCAATCACCAAAAATCATCGCTTCTCGCAATGCGACTACAGCACAGGTTTCATCGCTGTCATGTATTCGCGCAATTTGCGACCAACAACTTCAATCGGGTGATTTCGGATTTCTGCGTTTACGCTAACCAAAGTCTGGTTGTGAACGGAATCATCTTTTACGTCCAAACCTTTTCCGATTACATCTGTATGAATGTTCGGCATAAATTCTTTTTTAAGAAGTGGAACAGCCGCATTGCTGAAAAGGTAGCAGCCATATTCCGCTGTATCAGAAATTACGCGGTTCATTTCGTAAAGTCGCTTTCTGTCAATAAGGTTTGCGATGAGCGGAACTTCGTGCAAAGATTCATAGTATGCAGACTCCTGCTTGATTCCTGCGTCAACCATTGTTTCAAACGCAAGCTCGCAACCTGCTTTTACCATTGCAACAAGCAAAATTCCCTTGTCAAAATATTCCTGTTCAGAAATTTCTTCGTTTGATTCAGCCGTCTGTTCAAAAGCGAGTTTTCCGGTTTCTTCGCGCCAAGTCAGCAAATCGTGGTCTTTGTTTGCCCAGTCCTGCATCATAGTGCTTGAGAATTTTCCGGAAATAATGTCATCCATATGCTTCTGATAAAGCGGTGTAAGAAGTTTTTTTATTTCTTTGGAAAGTTCGTTAGCCTTAAGTTTTGCAGGATTAGAAAGTCTGTCCATCATATTTGTAATTCCGCCCCATTTAAGAGCTTCTGAAACAACATTCCATCCGTGCATCAAAAGTTTTGTCGCATATTCAGGCGCAATTCCTTCGTCAACCATTTTGTCGTAGCAAACGATAGTTCCTGCCTGCAACATTCCGCACAAAATAGTCTGTTCGCCCATCAAATCTGATTTTACTTCCGCAACAAAAGAAGATTCCAAAACGCCGGCTTTGCTTCCGCCCATTCCGACTGCCAACGCTTTTGCATAAGCCCAGCCTTTTCCTTCAGGGTCGTTTACAGGATGAACTGCAATCAAATCCGGAACACCGAATCCGCGCTTGAATTCATTGTAAACTTCTGTTCCCGGACCTTTTGGCGCGCACATAACAACCGTAATGTCAGGACGAATCTGCATTCCTTCCTCAACGATGTTGAATCCGTGTGAATACCAAAGAGCCGAGCCTTTCTTCATTCTTTTCATAACTTCTGTGATTACAGGAGTGTGCTGCTTGTCCGGAGTCAAGTTTCCGACCAAATCAGCAGTAGGAATCATTTCGTCGTAAGTTCCAACTTTAAATCCGTTTTCAGTAGCGTTTTTCCAAGACTGGCGTTTTTCCGTAATTGCACTTTCACGCAAAGCATAAGAAACATCCAAACCAGAATCGCGAAGACACATACCCTGGTTCAAGCCTTGCGCGCCGCATCCTACGATTACGATTTTTTTGCCTTTCAAAGCTTTTACGCCGTCTGCAAATTCATCTTTAGACATAGAACGGCAATGTCCCAACTGAAGCCGTGCTTCCCGCCACGGAATTGAATTGAAATAATTCTGACCCATTTTATAACCTCTTTTTTTTCGGGCGTTCCCATATAAAAAAGTAAATGCTAAAAAATTGCTCCAAGTCTTCGCAATTTTTTTTAACGCATTTCCTATTTTATAAGGTCGGGCTTTTCAGTGTTCCGGCTTTCGCCTTCATTCCTACACTTCGGGGTTTCGACAGGCTCAACCACCTACGCTTCGGAACGCGCCTTCGGCGCGCACTTACAATCCCTAACGCGGCTGTGGCTTTTATTACTTCACCAACTTAAGTTTGAACTGCCACAGCTTTCAGAATTGCAAGCAATTCTGGCTAGTCGAATTTAAGCCCGCAAACAAATTATTTTGTTGCAAACGCCCTAAATATTTTTATCATCATTCTAGTTGATTATTAATATTGCGTAAACTGAAATAATTTCAAGATATTGTTGATTTTTTTGCAATAAATTGGTAAAAGAATGCTGACAAGCAAATTTGCTCGCTTGTCAGCATTAAAATTGTCTTTTAGTAATCAAAAATTATTTGTAGTCGATTGCAATTCCGTTCATATTGTATTTATAAGATTTGAAAAGTCCTAAAGATACAGTTTCTTTTGCCTTTGCTACGCAAATGCAATGCAAACTTTGCCGACGTCCTGTCGGCAAATGATTTCAATTATACCAATCCCTGCGCTATCATAGCATTCGCAACTTTTACAAAACCTGCAAT
>CAYXDA010000158.1:0-4069 GCA_964463615.1 uncultured Treponema sp. | reverse complement strand
ATTTTCGTGTAACACGCCAGGAATAAGTTCCATCAGGGATTACCCAAGAAGAAAGAATTCCAAGTTTTTTTGAAACAAATGAATTTTTTGTTTTTTCAGAATAAAAAATATCAGAAAAATTTTTATCGCGCGCAATTTCAAATTCATAATCAGCATTCTTTATTTCGGACTTCCAGAAAAAATTCAAATTGTATGATTTTTCAGGATTTTTTGATTCAACATAAGAAATTTCTGCCTCATCAACAGGCATTGTCAAAAGCGGAGGTTTTATGTTTTCAGATTTTACAATTGTGAACGATTTTATTTCGCTCGGTTTTCCGCTGCCAATATTGTTCAATGTGTAAAACGGAATTACGCGCCAATAATAAGTTCCTTCAGAAAGTTCATTTTTCAAAATCGAATTAAGTTCAATATTTTCTTCGCTTAAAACCGGATTTGACATATCGCGGTTTTCTGAAATTTCAATTTTATAATTTGAAGCATAATCGTTTCCGCTCCAATTAAATAAAATTTTCGGAAGAGAAGTTCTGTAGCTGAATTCAGAACCGGATTCAGGCGAAATCAATGCGATTTCCGGAATTTCTTTTACGTTAATTTTTCCATCCACGCTCTGCTCTTCGTTTCCTTCTTTAAAAACGCGCCAATATAAAGTTCCGCTTACAGCAGGAATTTCAAAATCATCTTTTGTAGTTCTGTAAGTTGCTTTTATCCTGGAAAAATCTTTTGTTTCCGACGTCTGAATAATGATTTCGGGCAATTTTTCCGCTTTGATTTCAGCATTCAAAAAATTTTCATTATTATCCGAACCTGCCGGAATCACTTCCGTATCTACTGCGCTGTCCGCAGATTTTTTTTCCGCAACATTCCATTCCAATTTTACAGAAACCGGCTTTTCGTCCATTTTCAGAAGATTCAAATTTTTAGGAATTGAAGTTACAGCAATCGGATTTTTAGAAATTTTTCCGTCAGAATCAACATTCAGGTTTTCGCCCGAAGATATCCGCATTGTTTTTTCCGAACTTTTTCCGTTTTTTGAACCGCCGGAATTTTCCGCAGATTCAGTTATAAGCAAAGCAGAACCGGACTGAACTTCTATATTTTGAGAGTTTCCCGAAAAATCAGTTTTCAATGCAACGCGGCTTCCGGAATCAAGCTGAACTACAGAACCGTTTTTCATTTTAAGCGAAAGACCGTTTTCTCCGTTTGATTTCGTTCCGTCAACCTGAATATCGCCACCGCTGACCGCAATCTGCAATCCTTCTTTTTCATCGTAAGAAAGTTGAAGCATTGTGTTTTCGCCAAGATTAAGTTCTGTTCCATTATTAAAACGAATAACAGCCTGTGCCAAATCCGCAGTTCTGATTGTATCTTCGTTGTAAAGCGGCGAACTTTGAGAAAGTCGCTCCCAAACAACGCGGTCGTTAAATTTTCGCTGGGCAATACGCTGCTTAAAATAAATCGTCGCAATTCTATTTTTATCATTCCGCACAGAAGATTTGTTCAAATCCCGCCAGAAAAGATAAAGGCTTAGCGCACAAAGAGAAAGACAAACAAAAACTATAAAAAAATCACTTAAATGAAACTTGAATCTTGTTCTCTTCTTCATTCAAATTCACCTTTTCAAAGTCAGGAGCCGGAATTCCTAAAAGAGAGCGAACTTCCCGAATTGTTTTAGGACCTTTTGGTCCAAGCGCTTTTTCACAATCAGCATCCGGTTCAAAAAACGGATTGTTGACTGCAAAAAATTCCTTCACATCAAACTGCGGCATATTCACAACGGCGTAAAAATGCTGAGTTCCTTTTCCTTTTACTTCAAATCCAACAGGAATCTTTTCAACAACAATTTCATTCTTCAAATTTTCTTCGGAAATAAAAAATCTGTTTTCCGGACATTTTATATAATCTTTTTTCAGCAGATTGTAAGTGTCTTCCGTAATAAGCATATCTGTTCCGCAAGATTTGTTCGCGGCTTCGGTGCGGCTTGCAAAATTTACAGCATCGCCAATCGAAGTAAATTCCATTTTATCGTACGAGCCCATAAAACCGACAGTCGCACGTCCTGTATTTATTCCCCGCCCGATTTTTATCTGCGGCTTATATTCAGCATTGCCGTCATTTTCATGCAATTTTGTAAAGGCAGCCGCTTCTTTGTTGTATTCCAAAAGAGAATAACGCATTGCCAAACTTGACTTTATTGCAGAAAGAGCGTCTTCTTTCACATAATCGTCGTGTTTCTTTTTCGCCTCTGCTTTCGCTGGATCAGAATCAGGAAGTTTTTCCCAATCAAGCGGTTCCTGGCGCAAAACGCCCCAACAAGCCATAATAGCATCGCCTTCAAACTTATCAACAGTTCCGCCTGTCCGCGTAATGCAAGTTACCATCCGGCTCATATAATCGTTCAAAAAGTTAATAATTTCCGCCGCACTCTGCGCTCCGAACTTTTTCTTAAAACCGTCAGAAATCTCTGTAAAACCGCGTATATCGCTAAAGAAAACCGTAATATCTTTTAAGTGCGGTTCAAAGTCAATCTCTTTTTTTATAATCGCCTGAGTTACACCTTTATTCGTAAGCTTTGTAAAAGTATTTAAAATTTCACGCTCATTTTTTGTACTTTTTATCAAAACACCGATTTCATCCTTTCCGTCAGTTTTCAAGTCGCCGAAAAGCTCTGTATTAAAATTTCCCTCATTAATCTGATTTACAACCGCAGTAAGCTGCTTAAGCGGAACACTAAGCGATTTTGAAAAAAAGTAAATAATCATAATCGCAACAGCAAGAATAGAAATTGTAAGATACAAATTCCGCCTTGTCGTAGCGCGAACACCTTCAAGAATAGTATCAGTCTGCACAAAAGTTGCAACAAACGAATTTCCGAATCCCGTTTTTCTGAAAGCGCCTATAAATTCCGTTCCGTCAGAACCGGTAAAAGTCAGCTGCCTTCCGTTTTCCTTGCTCGAAAGCATTTCAGAAATACTCTCATATTCGCTAAGATTTGTTTCAGTTGTCATAAGAGCAACATCAGAAGCTGCAACAACAATTCCTTCTCCGTTTATAAAAAAAGACTGATTTATGCTTGAAGAAGAAAAAGATTCCGCTATCTTTTCAGAAGAATAAAGCACAACAGCACTTTTTTCAGCGAATTTCGCATTCAAAGCATTTTTTCCGGAGTTCAAAGAATAAAAAACAGAAAGAAGCGGAATATTAAAGAACGGCGAAGCATTTTTTATTACAAAACCGCCTTGCGCTGCCTGTAAAACGGCCTCATCCTCGCCTGCAACGTAAGCATCAACCTGCGAAGACAAAATTTCATTTTCGCCAAGAAATTTCATATTGTAAAATTCAGTGTCAGAAGAAGGAAGTATTATCGCCGCAACTTCAGGATTCCGCTCAAAAAAAGCAAACGCGCTTTCATCAGCCGCAGTGCGATTCTCCGATGCAGAATTTTCAAGAATTTCAATAAAAGTTTGAACCGTAGAAACAACATTTCCAATCCGGCTTTCAACATCATTTGCCGTACGCGTGTTTATCGTAAGATTATTTTCCTGCGCATTTACAATTGTATCTTCGCTCACAAAATAAGAAACAAGATAAGTTACGCCGCCAAGAGCAACAACAACAATTGCGGAAATAATACTTATAAGTTTTACGCCAATCGGACGCTTTACTTTAGAAGCGGCGGCTTTCTGCTTTTCGTGCAGTTTTTCAAGCCGATTTTTTTCGCGTTCCTCAAATTTTTTTAATTTCCGCGATTTTTTTTCATTAATTTTCAACGCCTTCTGCGCAAGTTTTCTAATTTTCGCCTTCTGTTTTTCAGAAAGAACAACCGGTTTGAATTCACCTTCAGAATTCAAATCCAGAGAAAAATTATTATCACTCTTTTTTACAGCAGAAAAAGAACCGTATTCAAAATCACCGCTTTCCATCATATGTATTTTATCGGATAATTTCTGTTAAAACAACAATTTAGATAATTTTTCACCATAATTCAGCAGACACTTTTACATACAAAAACACAGGAGGGCGCCTGCCCTACGGCTCAACCACTGCGTGTTTTCGCCTACCCCTCGGA
>CAYXDA010000157.1:0-4096 GCA_964463615.1 uncultured Treponema sp. | reverse complement strand
AGTGTTGACAGAGTGTTGACAGAGTGTTGATACAGAGTGTTGATACATATCATGCTTGAACAGACAGTTTATCGCGGACTTTACATTGATGTTTCAATGCTGCTGGATGGAAAGATAATTGTGCTGGTCGAACAACAGTCAACCGTAAACGAAAAATTAATTCGTGCATTGAACGCTCAAAAAAACGCAGAAATACAATACCTGAAAGAAGAAATAGAGCGCTTAAAATCAAAAAAATAGTTTACATTTCCTCATTTACAAAATTTATATTTTTTCCGCATTTTACAAACTTTTGTAAATATTCTGCACTTCTTCAGAATATTCTCCCGGATTTTCGTAAACAATCAGCGGTTTTTCAACCGAAAGCCTTGGGTTTGCGTTTTTCCGCGCTTCTATCAAAACCAGATTCGGCTCTTTTTTTGCCGATGGCTGAACGAACAAAATGCGTTTAGGTTCCAGCTTGTGCGTGCTTAAGCTTTTAAAAATTTCCGCAAGTCTAAAAGGCCGGTGAATCATATAAAAAACACCGGAATCTTTTAAAAGAAAATCCGCAGCGCGCACAACATCTTCCAAAGAGCAAAGGACTTCAAAACGGGCAATTGCCTTTTCGTCTTTCGGATTATGTTTTCCGTGACCATAAATCATATACGGCGGATTGCAGGTTACAACATTTACAGAATGTTGCGGAAGATATTTTTCAATAAATTTCACATCGCCCTGCACTATTTCAATTTTTTCGCCAAGAGCGTTCAATTCCACACTTCGCTTTGCCATCTGCGCCTGCTTTTCCTGAATTTCTATTCCAGTCAAATGAACTGCCCGGCTTGCACCAGCCAGCAAAATCGGCACAATTCCGGTTCCTGTGCATAAATCCGCAACTGACTGACCATTACGGATTCCGTCCTTTGCAAACCAAGCCAGCAAAAAAGCATCAATTCCAAACTTAAAGTTGTTCTTTTCCTGAATAATTTTGTAACCGGAACGCAATGTTTCCAGAATTTCAGATTGTTCAGTGTTTTGTTCCATCTGATTGCTCCCATCGCAACTCCGGCATTTTGATTTTTGAAATGCCGCCGAGCCGTAAAAACTGCGCCAGCCGTTAAAACTGTTTGCGTTTTAGATAATAATTTCCTATACTTATTGTATGGAAGAAGAAAAATTTTACAAGGACGGACTTCATTTTGAGTGCAAACGATGTTCTTTTTGCTGCGGACATTCACCGGGATTTGTTTATCTTTCCAAGCGCGACTTAACCGCTCTTTGTGAATTTTTTAAAATGAGCGAACAAGAGTTTGTAAAAAAATATTGCCGCTGGGTAAATTACTATTATGGGCAGACAGTTCTTGCTCTTCTTGAACAAAAAAATTATGACTGCATTTTATGGAAAAACGGCTGTACCGCCTACAGCGCGCGTCCTGTTCAATGTTCAACTTGGCCGTTCTGGTCTTGGATGATAAAAGATGAAAAAACTTGGAACGAATGTGCCGCAGAATGTCCCGGAATGAACAAAGGTCGGGTTTGGACTTTTGAAGAAATAGAAAAAAACAGAATCGCCTACGAAGAAAACAAACCTCTTAAAAAGGAAGATTTTGAATTTTAAAAAGGGAAAAGCCTTTCCCTGTCTTCAGCCCGCAGAGCGGTCTTCCGCCACCCATTCTCTTAGGGGCAAACTACGTTTTCCCCTAAAACCCCTTTATTCTCGCAAAAAGTTCAACTTTATCGCCAATCTTTATTTCTTCTGAAAAAACAGTCGGTTCGCTTACTTCAATAATTTGTCCGCATTCGTTTTTTGTTCCGTCGTTTTCCGAATTTTTGTCTTGCAGAAGAATTTTGTATCTTGTAAGTGCGCCTAAAAATTCAACCTTCTGAACAATTCCTGTTTTCCAAACTTGCCCTTTCAACTTAAAATCTTCAGAAAGTTTTATCTTTTCAATTCTTAGCCATTCCGGACGAATCAATTTGCCGTCAATAAAATTGGCTCTTCCTATAAATTCCGCAGTAAAACGGTCTTTTGGCTTAAAATAAATTTCTTTTGGGCTTCCGTACTGCAAAAGCCGGCCTTCGTTCATAACCGCAATTTTATCCGAAAGACTTAACGCTTCCTCCTGGTCGTGCGTTACATAAAGCGTTGTAATTTTCAGTTTCTGCTGAATTTCTTTTAACTCTTCGCGGACTTTTATGCGCAAATTCGTATCCAGAGAAGAAAGCGGTTCGTCCATAAGCAGAAGATTCGGTTTCAGAACAAGAACTCTTCCAAGCGCAACCCGTTGCTGCTGGCCTCCGCTTAATTCCGAAGGAAAACGTTTTAAAAGGTTTTCAATTCCAAGGTTTTTTGCAGTCTGAAAAATCAATTCAAAATTTTTCTGTTTTTCCAGATTTGTCTGCTTTTTGATTTTTAATCCGTAGAGCAAATTCTGTTCAACTGTTAAATGCGGAAAAAGCGCATAATCTTGAAAAACAAATCCTATTTTTCTTTTGTTCGGCAGAATGCCGTTCATTAAAGTTCCGTTAATTTTTATTGTTCCGGCTTTTGGCTCCAAAAAACCGCTTATAAGTCTAAGCAAAGTTGATTTTCCGGAACCGCTTGCACCAAGCAAAGTTGTAAAAGAACCTTCTTCAACTTCAAGTGAAAAATTTTGTATAACTTCAGTTTTTCCGTAAGAAAAACAAATATTTTCCAAAGAAAGAAACTCCATTTTTACCTCTTAAAACAATTCAATTTAAATTTTTTCCGCTATTTCCGAATGTTTTATTTCAGATTTTTTGGCAACTACATAAAAAATCAATTTTGCTGCGCCCAGAATGGCAAACGTTATTATTGTCAGCAAAAGCGCCAAAGCGGCGGATTTTCCCCAATCGCCCTGTTCCGCCAAATTAATAATCTTTATGGAAGTAAGCGGAGTTGTAAACGAAACTAGAAAAATCACTGCACTCAACGTTCCTACTCCACGAATAAAATCATAAACAAAACCGCTGAAAATTCCGCCTTTTGCAATCGGCGCAATAATTGTTGCAAAAACCGTCATTTGGTTTGCGCCAAGCGAACGGGCTCCGTTATCCAAAGTCCGGCTGATTTGCACAAATGAATTTGACGCTGCGCGGTACGAAAACGGCAAAAAAGCGACTGTCATTGCAACTATAAGCAGAAAAGGCGAAAAATTAAATTTAAGCGTATTTGCAGCAACAGAAATGGAAAGTCCCAGCAATGTGCCCGGAATTGCAGACGGAAGCTGCGCAAAAATATCAATTGTTTTTCTAAGCGGCACATCTGTACGGTGAACTAAAAAAGAAGATACAGACGCAATAATTGTGCTTAAAATTGCAGAAATAAATGCAAAACAAACAGAATTCTTCAATTCAGTTTTATAAGTCAAAGCCGCTTTTATATGGCTAAGAGTAAAATCTGTTTTTATTCCCCACAGCTGCTGAAAACTTCCTGCAATAATTGCCGCAATCTGTGCAAAAATAAGAAGAGAAATAAAACCTACGAATACGGTCAGCGCGATTTTAGAAAAAGAATTAATGTTTTTCTTACTAGCAAACTCCAAATTGTCATAATCTTCAGAAACAAACAGGTTTTTTCCGTCAAAAGTGGCTACTTTATTTTTCATTTTGGAATTGATTTTATTCTGCAGAAAAAAAAGAATCACGCTGGGAATTACAAGCAAAATCCCCAAAACAACGCTTGTTCCAAGTTTCAGCCAGCCGGTCAGTTGCGTATAGATTTCAACTGCAAGAACGCGGAATCTGCCGGCTACAATCAGCGGATTTCCAAAATCGCTTAAAACACTGACTGCAATAAACAAAAAAGAAGAAATAATTCCAGGTAAACTTAAAGGAAGCGTAATTGTAAAAAATATTTTTGCGTTGCCAGCGCCCATTCCGCGGGCCGCTTTTTCAAAATTCGTGTTGATCCCTTTTAAAGTTTGAACGCAAATCAAGTAAGCCATCGGAAAAAAACATAAAACTTGCGCAATTAAAAGTCCCCAGAAGCCGTAAAGCGAAATATTCAAATGAAAAATATGCTTTGTTACAAATCCTTGCCGTCCGAAAAGAAGAATAAAAGCAAGTCCTCCTACAAACGGCGGTGTTATCA
>CAYXDA010000156.1:0-4174 GCA_964463615.1 uncultured Treponema sp. | reverse complement strand
GCTTGCTTGGCGATGGAACTGCTCTTGGAACAGGTATTTCTACGGCGGTTTTTCACCTTTCAAGTTCACAGGCGCCAAAAAAATGTATTGTTCTTATAACAGACGGAGAAAGCAATGCCGGTTCAATTCATCCGGAAACTGCGGCGGAACTTGCGAAGAACAATAATATTACAGTTTATGTTATGGGCGTTGGAACAAAGGGTACTGTTCCGATTGATTATACAGATCCTTTGACCGGAAAAATTTATTCAGGATATTTAAATTCGTCTTACAGCGAAGATTATTTAAGGCAAATTGCAACGACCGGCAGCGGAAGGTTTTTTGAAGTAAAATCTTTGAGCGATTTTAAATTGGCGCTTTCAATGATTATAAAAAATCAGAGTGTAATTCAAACATATCATTCAAAAACAACAACTTATGATTATTATGACAGGCTGATTCTTACTTCTGGAATTCTGTTCGCTTTAAGTTGGATTATCCGCCGGATATTCTTGCGGGAGGCAATGTGATGGATTTTACATGTCAGCGTCCGTTTGCTTTGTACGGACTGATTCTTATTGTTCCTGCGCTTGCAATTTCTGTTTTGCAGTTCAGAAAGGTCTTGAAAAAGATTAAAAACTTTACTGTAAAAGACAGTTGTTCTGTTTTATCAAAAAGAGCAAGACATTTTAAGCTGATATTTGTAGTGCGTTCTTTTTGTCTTTCTGCGGCGTGGTGCATGTTGATTCTTGCGTATGCAGGTTTTTCCTGGGGAACTTATCTGGAACCGGTTCAAACTTCCGGAACTGCGGTTTCGCTGGTTTTTGATATTTCTTACAGTATGAACGCGGATGATGCGGTTTCCGGACTTACAAGACTTGATGCCGCAAAAAAATATGCAAATATGCTGCTTTCGCATATTCCGGATACGCAGGTTTCTGTAGTTTTGGCAAAAGGTGATGGAGTTACCGTTCTTCCTGTAACAGATGACAGGGCGGCTGTTGAAGTTTTAATAGATTCGCTTTCTTCGCAGATGATGAGTTCAGTTGGAACTAGTTTGGGAAAAGGCATTAAATGCGCAAAAAAATCTTTTCCGGAAACAGCGTCGTTTAAGAGCGCGGTTTGGGTTTTTACAGACGGAGAGGAAACGGACGGCCTTTTGGAAAGTTCGCTTGTTGATTGCATAAATTCCGGAATCTCCGTTAATTTGATAGGTTTTGGTTCCGAGCGGGAAAGTAAAGTTCTTGCCGGTGATAAAAAAACTTATGTTATGACGGCGCTTCGTTCTGAAAAAATGAAAACTGCCTGCGAAAATGCTTCAAAGAAAAACAGTGCGGCAAAAGTTTCTGATGTCCAAGTTGTTTATGTTGATTCCACGGAAGCAGGTTCTGCTCTTCAAGTTCTTGATTCAATTTCCGGAAAGTCCGCTTTGAAAAATTCTTCCGCGGATTCTTTGCTGAATTCATCTGTAACGTATGAAATAAAACCGATTCAGCGTTATTCGTTGTTTTTAGGGCTTGGAATTCTTTTTATAGTTTTAAGTTATGTAGTTACAGAACTTGATTCTGAAAATATAAGTGCGAAAATTCACAAAAAAAACTTTGCCGCGCTTATTTTGTTCTGCCTTTTTTTTACGTCTTGTAAAGGTTATGTTTCCGGTTCAAAAAACATAATGGAAGGTTCATGGTTCTGGTATCAAAAACGTTATAACGATTCTGTTGCGAAATTTCTTCAGACTGTATATGATTCTGAAAATTCAAATGATGAAATTCTTAATCAATATGCGGTTTATAATCTTGCCACAACATATTTGGTTCAGAACGAAAATGATGTTGCTTATGAACGCTATTCAGAACTGGAAAACGCAGAGGATACTGATGTCCGGTTTGCGACTTTTTATAATTGCGGAATAATCGCTTACCGGAAAGGTGATTTTGATCATGCGGCAGACTGTTTTAGAAATGCGCTTAAAATTGACGGTTCAAAAGTTGATGCAAAGATTAATCTTGAACTTTCCGTTATGAATTCTGAAAAAGAAGCGAAGTCCAAGGAAAACGCTCTTAGTCAGGTTTCTGAATCGGACGTGCCTTCTGCAATGGAACAGGCTGTATTTGAACGAATTCGGGAGTATGATAAAAAACAATGGAAAAACAGCGAAAAATCAGAAGTAACAAATTCTTCGCAGGATTATTAAATCTTTTTGCGCTCGCAATTTTTTTTGCAGCGGCGGATAATGGTTTTGCTCAAGCGCAGAAACGTCTTACTTACAGCATAATAAAAGAACTTGTTGTAGTTCCTGTGAATCAGATAAATTTCAGTGCGAACGACTGCGCGTTTGAACTAAAAATTCCTTATGTAAAATCAGATTTGGTTCAGGCGCAAATTCCGGAACTTCCGAATGGAGTTACGTTTGTTTCTTTGCGCCGTTCGGAATATTCGGATGAAAGCAAAACCAGCGGAACTAAAATAGAGCTTTGGCTTAATTTTGCGGAAGCAAAAACATACAGAATTCGTTCTCTTCGCGTGTATATCAATTCAAAGCTTTATTATATTCCGTTTGATCCGGTTGTAATAACGGAAAATCCAAGAAATATTCTGCCGCGCCTTATTCTTACATTTGAAAACGGCGAAGAACTCATAAGCGAGCGGCGTGGAAAAACTGCGGATGTTGCAAAATTTACCGCTGTAGCCGGAAAACCTGTAAAGTTCAGGATTTCGCTGCAATATGCGGTTCAAATTATTTCATACAACTGGTCTGTTCCAAAAAATGCGCTTTTACGCGAACTTGAACAATTTGATATTGCGAAAGGTACTATGAGAAGTTCGGAATTCAACGATGAAAAGATACCTGTAGCATCATTTGAATGGGAGCCGCTTTATTCTGGAAACCTTTCTCTTCCTGAAGTCAAAATTATTGCTACTTCTTATAACGGAACGCGAATTGAACTTTCTTTGCCAAGCACTTTAATAAAAGTTGCGGAAGGAACTGTTATTACAAAAGATGCAGGAAAAGAAGGTGAATCGTATTTTGGTTATGCGTTTACAAAGCGCGCAGTTCAGGAAAAGACTTCGCAAAAAAATTTGGTTTCTGAAAATGACTGCAAAAGAATAGCGGAATTGCGGGCGCAGGAGCGTTATTCTGTTCCGTTTACAAAAAGTTATTATGAGCGCAAGAATTTTGAATCTGAAAAAGGAATTTCTGGCAGTTCGATTGAACCTACATCTTTTGTTTGCTGGTTTTCATTTGCTGTTATGCTGCTTTTTATTATACTTGATATTATTTTTGCTGTTACAAAAAAACTTTCAGGAATTATTGTTTCATCCGGATTTGTTGTAGTTGCGCTTGTATGCGTTGTTATTTCTGTAACTCAATTTTCAAGATGTTATGCGGTTTTTAAAGGCGGAACAATAAGTCCGGTTCCGGAAGAAAGTGTTTCCACAATAGCTTCAATAGAAAGCGGCAAACGTGTTTTGGTTGAACAGCAGGCAGGCGAATGGGTTTTTGTTCGCTACGGTTCATCCGGTGGCTGGGTGAAAAATAAAAATATAATTTTTATTAATAAATGAACGGATAAAAATTGCGGGGCAAAAAATGGATTTTGGCGATATTCTTGAACAATGGGACAAGCAACAAAAAGATGCGGAGCGCAAACAGAAACAAAGCGGATACAATACTGTTTCGCACAAAAAAGCAAATGCGCCTACAGCAGAAGAAAAAGCCGCATCTGCATTTCGTAAAGAGTTTGAAATCGAAAAAGAAAATCAAAAACGGATAAATCCGATGGAATTGTGGCTTCGCCGTTATGGAACTGTAGATAAAGATTCCCTTGCGGAGCAGGAAGAAGCCAGAACGAAATATCACAGCCGTTCAAGCCTTGTAGAGTTAAAACCGCAGGCAAGAATTGATTTGCACGGCTTAAAGCGCGAAGATGCGTGGAACCGCCTTGATTCTTTTGTTACCGAATGTGAATCTAAAGGAATAAAAAAAATAATGATTGTTCATGGAAAGGGAATTCATACTCACGGAACTGATCCTGTTCTTGGCGAAATGGTGCGAAAATTTATTGAACAAGATAAAAGATTGGGAACTTCCGGTCATCCGGATTCAAGTGCCGGCGGAAAAGGCGCAACTTGGGTAATTATAAAAGATAATTTGTTCAAATAATCTGAATTTTGATTTATTGAAATTTATTAC
>CAYXDA010000155.1:0-4175 GCA_964463615.1 uncultured Treponema sp. | reverse complement strand
CCCGTTGAATTCCCTGCTTCAATTCAAATTCTTTCTGCTGAAGTTCAATCTGCTTTTCTTCCTGCCGAAACATTTTTTCTTCAATTTTATTGCGCTCTGATTCAAGTTTTTGCTGCAGCAAGTCCAGTTCAGAATGTTTTTGCGTAAGACCTTTTATAAGCGCGGAAACATCGGCTTTTTCGTTTACAATATATTTTCTGGCTTTTTTTACAACTTCGTCTGAAATTCCGGAACGTTTTGCAATATCAAGCGCATGACTTTCCCCTGGAATTCCCATTAAAAGTTTATAAGTAGGACTTAAAGTTTCATTGTTAAATTCAACACTTGCATTTATACATTCCGGATGAGTAAATCCGTAATTTTTTATCACACCCTGATGAGTAGTAATCATGACAAACGCTTTTTTTTCTATCAATTTGTCAAGAACCGCCATTGAAATTGCAGCCCCTTCCTGAGGGTCTGTTCCGCTTCCGAATTCATCCAGAAGAACAAGTGATTTTTCATTTGAATTACGGAGCGCACGCGCTATATTTTTCATATGTCCGCTGAAAGTAGAAAGACTTTCGTCCATGTTCTGCTCATCACCGATATCCGCAAAAACATTTGAAAAAACGGGAAGAACAGTTCCTTCTGCGGCAGGAACCGGAAAACCACTTTGATTTAAAAGCGCAAAAAGAGCGATTGTTTTTAATGTTACAGTTTTTCCGCCTGTATTAGGTCCTGTGATAATCAAAATGCGTTTGCCCTCCAAAAAGCGCACATCAACAGGAATCGCTTTTTCGCCCAACAGCGGATGCCTCGCCTTTAAAATGCATAACGGCTCAATTTCAGATTCGCAATTTTTTACAAAAACGCAATTATTCTGCTTTCCCCAAAGCGCGGCGGCGTGCGCAATATCAATTTTTTCCATTATTTTAAGCGCTTCTTTAAGAGAATCAGCAAACGGACTTATTTTTTCCGCAAGTTCCACTAAAATTTTTCTGATTTCCGCCTGAAGTTCAAATTCCGCTTCAACAAGTTCATTTGAGGCCGCAACCGCTTCTTCCGGTTCTATAAAAACAGTCATTCCGGTCTGACTTACTTCATGAATGATTCCCGGAATGCTTGAACGGCGGTTGGACTTTACGGCTAACACCTGACGGCCGCCTTTCAGCACAGGAACATTTGTTTCCAGAACATCCGCAAACTTGGAGTTGGAAACAAAAGAATGCATTACGCCTTTTATCTTTGCGTTCAAATTTGCAATTTTACTGCGGATATCGCGGAGTGCAGGAAGATCTCTCATTTCGCCGTCATTTGTTAAAATGCGGAAAATTTCTTCGCGAACCACACTTATATCAGGAATTGATTCAACACATTCGCCAAGATTTTTTAATCCCAGTTCTTTTTTTGCCGAAAAAATTGACTGCGAAAGTTTTTCTACAGAATTGCAAAAATTTCCCAAATCATAAAATGCAGCGGAAGAAACTGCAATTCCTTGAATTTTTAGCGATTTTATAATGTTGTAAACAGGATTCCATCCGCTCAAAGCAGATGGTCTGGTTGTATTTAAATATTTAAGCCATTCACGGCCAAGTTTCTTTGAATTTTCAATTTCAGCAGTGTCGGAAACAGGTTCATGGCGCATAATTATAAAGCGCGATTCTTCTGCCGCGCAAAAACCGGAAATAATTTCACGTATGCGGTAATAATCAAGTTCAGTTAAAGTTTTTTTATCCATAATTTATAAAATATCAGTTCGGTACAAACATTACGGCGCAGAGTGATTTTTATCAATCAGTCCATGAACCGTTTTTTATCTGATCGCGGATGCGCTTCCAGCTTTCGTAGCGTTTTTCCGTAATTTTTCCGTCTTTTACCGCCTGAATTATCGCACAGCCTGGTTCAGATGTATGAGTGCAGTCAAGCCCGAATTTGCATTTTCCGACAAAGGGTTTGAATTCCCTGAAATACAAATGCAAATCGTCCGCTTCTATTCCGTGCAGCATAAATCTTCTTATACCGGGAGTATCAATTATAGATGCAACTTCTCCATTAATTCCGCCGGTATACGCTGTATTCAACTTAAGACGGAGCAAAGTTCCTTTTGTAGTCGTATGGTTTCCGCGTCCATATTTTTTAGAAAGACTTCCTGTTTTCAAAACACAAGTATCATCCAGAACATTTACAAGGCTGGATTTTCCGACACCTGACTGCCCTACGAATGCGCTCAGCTTTCCGCATATAAGTTCTACAAATTCAGAAATTCCTTCTCCTGTTTTTGCAGAAATCCGCATAACCCGATACCCCAAATCTTCCCAGATTCTAAGCTGTTCTTCAACTTTCGGATTTTTAGAAATCAAATCGTATTTATTGCAGACAATAACAGGATTAAGATTCAACATTTCCGCCTGACAAAGTTCCCTGTCAATAAAACGCGGCCGGAACGGAGGCTCATCCGGAGTTGTAACAAGAATCATATAATCAACATTTGCCGCCAAAAGCTGCGGGCAACGGCCCTTTACATTCCAACGGACAAAGCAGTTTTTTCGCGGAACCAGCGAAATTATCTGACCTTTATTTTCATCAATTTCATCGGGTTCCAAAAGAACTGAATCTCCCGGTGCAAGCGGATTGTAATACTGAGTGTCTGACTTTAAAACTTTGCCTTTTATCGAACAACTTCTGACAATGCCGTCTTCACATTCAACTTCAAAAATATTATTCGTGCCGGCAATAACGGTTCCATTCATATTTTAATTATGAATTAGATTTTAGCGTTTTTCAAGAGCAATATTGTTAAAGTAAAAGGGACCACCGATAAGTTCAGAGCAAAGCAGTCCTTGAGAATTTCAAAATTGCACAAAAACTGATTTTTATACTTATCAGGCAGTCCCTTTTACTCAGCAAGTTTTATTCAAATTTTCCGAATAACTATTCATTTGCCCAAAGACCGTGCAAATTGCAATATGCGTACGCTTTTTCGAATTCTTCATTTTCAGAAAGAACAAAATTTGCTTCCGGTTTTTCTCCCGGCGAAAGCATTTTGAACTGAGTTGTATTTTTTGTTTCAATCGCAATCCATTCCATGAAATGTTTTTCTTCCATAGGATGAATAACTGAACCGACTTTCACCTGAACGGAATTTCCATTTTTTTCAACAACAGGCACATGCTTTTCAAACGCAGCATCCGTTGTATTCGGCTCCAAAAGCGACATCGCTTCGCCGCAGCAAATTGTATCGCAAGCAGAAGATTTTAACATCTGCACAACTTTTCCGCATTTTTTACACTTAAAGAATTTCATAATGTTTTCCTCCAAATTTTTTAAGAACGTTCCTTTTGTTCTTCTGAAATTATACAAGAAAATACGGAATTGTAAATAGTAATAAGTCCTAATAGCAAAAAAAATCTATTTTCCCAATCTTTGAAAATCCCCTAGCAAATATTTTTTTTATAATTTAAAGTACTTTTATGGATGAAGTAACAATTTACACAGACGGCGGATGCTCCGGAAATCCTGGACCGGGAGGCTGGGGCATAGTTGTAATTTACAACGGAGAAGCCAGAGAACTTTCCGGCGGAGAAAAGAACACAACAAACAACAGAATGGAACTTACAGCAGCAATAAACGCGCTTTCTGTTATAAAAAATACTCCGGATTTTAAAAGTCTTCCTATAACCGTAAATATCGACAGCCAATATGTAAAAAATGGAATTACAGTTTGGATAAAAAGCTGGAAGGCAAAAGGTTGGCGGACAGCAGACAAAAAACCTGTAAAAAACCAAGATTTATGGATTCAACTTGATGAATTGAATTCTGTGCTGAATGTAAAATGGAATTGGGTAAAAGGTCATGCAGGAATCAAATATAATGAGATCTGCGATCGGCTTTGCCAAAAAGAAATAGCAAAAAACAGATAAATCTTTTTCCGCGGCAAAAGGTGCGCAAATTTCCGAATTTTCATTTTTTTTGCGATATGTAATATATGAAACAAAATATATTTTCCAGCGCTTTTCGGCGCGCGCAAAAAAACGCTCTAAAAAAATCAGTTTTCGTCCTTTTTAACGCCGCACTCTGCATACTGCAAATTTCCTGCACAAACGGCGAAACCCGCTCTGCAACTGTGATTTTTCCCCAATGGCCGCCCGAAAACAAAAACAACTGGCCTCCAGTTTCCGGATGGAATATTACAG
>CAYXDA010000154.1:0-4234 GCA_964463615.1 uncultured Treponema sp. | reverse complement strand
GTCTTATTTTATATAGAAAAAACCAGGAGTTTTGAATGTCTAGTTTGTATCATGAATTTTTAGTTGAAGACAGAGATTTTAAAGATTACGATGATTTTAAAAAACATTGTAGATTAAAGACGAAAAAAGATTTTAATTTTGCTTATGATATTGTTGACCGTTACGCAACGGATTTTCCTGGAAAATTGGCGCTTCTTTGGGTGGACGACAACGGCGAGGAGCGTAAATTTTCTTTTGATGATATTTCTCGGGAATCAAAAAGAGCGGCTTATTGGCTTGTTTCAAAGGGAATTAAAAAAGGCGATACTGTTATGCTGGTTTTGCGCCGCCGCTATGAATGGTGGATTTTAATGCCGGCTTTGCACAGAATCGGTGCGATTGTAATTCCTGCAACGGATCAGCTTCTTCAGGCGGATATTGAATACAGAACAAACGCTGCGGATGTGAAGATGATTATTTCTTATGATAATCCTAATATTCAGAGCGAAATTGATAAAGCTATGCCGAAATCTAAAGCTGTAAAGTATCTTGTTACAGTTGGAAATGAAAAACGCGACGGTTGGATTAATTTTCATGAAGAGTATGAAAATCTTCCGGCGGAATTTCCGCGTCCTGTAGGAGATTCTGCAACTCATAACGAAGACCCTATGCTTTTGTACTTTACGTCTGGAACTTCCGGATATCCGAAAATGGTTATTCAGGATTATGATTATCCGGTTGGTCATATTATTACTGCAAAGTATTGGCACGGTGTTGTAGAGGACGGTTTGCACCTTACGATTGCGGAAACCGGTTGGGCAAAGGCGACTTGGGGAAAACTTTATGGTCAGTGGATTGCCGGAACTGCACAGTTTGTTTACGATATGAACAGTTTTAAGCCTACAAAAATGTTGGAAATGATTTCGAAATATGGGCTTACAACTTTTTGCGCTCCTCCGACTGTTTACCGCTATTTGGTTCGCCAGGACTTAAGCAAGTATGATTTGAGCAAATGTACCCGCTTTAGTACTGCCGGAGAAGCCTTGAACGGTGAAGTTTATAACAAATGGTTTGAAAAAACCGGCAAAAAGATTTATGAAGGTTACGGTCAGTCTGAATCAACAGTTATTTGCGGAAACTTTATGGAATATTCAGAAGTGCGCCCTGGTTCTATGGGTCGTCCAAATCCTTGCTATGAAGTTGAAGTTTTGAATCCGAATAATAAACCTGTTCCTGTCGGCGAAATTGGTGAACTTTGCGTTCACGTTGAGCATGGCAGACCTTTTGGCCTTTTGATGGGTTATTATAAGGATGTTGTTCTTACAGCGGATGCTTTTGACGGCGGAGTTTATCATACCGGCGATAATGTTTACATGGATAAAGACGGTTACGTTTGGTTTGTAGGCAGAAAGGATGATATTATTAAAACTGCCGGTTACAGAGTAAGTCCGTTTGAAGTTGAATCCATTTTGCAGCAACATCCGGCGGTTATGGAATGCGCTGTTACTGGAGTCGAAGATGCAAAGCGCGGTATGGCTGTAAAAGCTACGATTGTACTTTCTCCTGGTTATGACAAAAAAGATGTAAAAGAAATGGAAACTGAACTTTCCACTTTTGCGAAAGAAAATACTGCGATGTACAAGTGTCCGCGAATTTTTGAGTTTGTAAAAGAATTGCCGAAAACTATTTCCGGAAAAATCCGCCGTGTTGAAATTCGCGAAAAAGACAAAGGAAAGTCGCAAGAAAATATTAAGCAGGATTTTTAATGAAGATTAAAAATAATTTTGCTCTTTGCGCAGTTTTGCTTAGTTTATGTTTTGTTCTTTGCGCTTTTTTTGCTTCGTGCAGTAAAAAAGGCGTTGAAGTTCAAAGCGGCGGGCAGACTGATACTTTGCATTCCGAAAAAAATAATTCTAATTCTTCAGCGGATATTGATTTTGTTGATATGAACTACAATATGGTTTCTTCCAGCATTTTTAATATTCTTATTGATGCGGATAAATTTCTTGGAAAGACTGTTCGTTTTCGCGGTGAATATTTTGAAACAAATGACATCGGATCGGATGAAGTTTTCCATTCATGTTTGATTTATGATGCGACTGCCTGCTGCCAAACGGGGCTTCAGTTTGAGTTGCCGCAAGAAAAGATATATCCTAAAGAACATGAAAATATTGAAATTTTCGGCACGCTGAGTTACAAAGAAATAAACGGAATGGATTATTTCTTTGTAGCGTGCAATGATTTTACTCTTCTGCCAGCGACTGAATAAGCAGAACAAGGTTTTCCAATTTTTCGTGAGTCATAAGCGGATTTAATAATGTGAATTTCAGGCAGACTTTTCCGTCAGAAACTGTTTGCCCCACAACAATTCCATGTTCATGCAGAAGTTTTCGCCGTATTTTTTTATTTGTTTCGTCGCCGGCGATGTGTCTGAAAACAACAGAACTTATTTCCGGTTCAACTACAGCTTGAAAATTTTTGTTCTGATTTATGATTGAATAAAAATATTGCGCATTTTCCATATTTTTTGTAATTATTTCGCTCCATCCGTTTTTTCCGCGCATCTGAAAACTTAGCCAAACTTTTAGCGCGTCAAAGCGGCGCGTTGTCTGTAACGATTTGTCCACAAGATTTGTGTATCCGTCTTCTTCGTCTTCTGTACGATTTAAATAATCCGCATGAATTGTGAGTGCATCAAAATCTTTTGAATCTTTTATTAAAAGTGCAGAACAGCTGATTGGCTGCAGGAACATTTTGTGGAAATCTACTGTTATTGAATCGCAAAGATACAGTTTTTTTACTTTGTCCGCGTATTTTTCGCTAAGAATTACGCCGGAACCGTAAGCTGCATCCGCATGAAGCCACATATTAAAATGTTTGCAAAGACGTTCAATTTGTTCAATCGGATCGATTGAGCCGAAATCTGTTGTTCCCACGGTTGCAACCACAAGAAACGGAATGTTTCCGGCCGCTATGTCTTTTTGAACAAGAAGGTTTAAGGCGGCGAAATTCATTCGTTTTTTTGAATCTACCGGAACTTTTACTACGCTTTCGTAGCCAAGTCCAAGAATATGTGCTGTTTTTTCCATTGAAAAATGGCTTATTTCGCTTGTGTACATTCTGAGTTTTCGGAAATTTTCCGGAAGTCCATGTTTTTTTACGTCATAATTTAGAATTCTTGAAATAAACCAGTCACGCGCAAGGATTATTGCAGTTTCATTTGACTGGCTTCCGCCGGAAGTGAAAACTCCGTCTGAACCTTTTCTGAATCCGTAAAGTGAGCATAAATGTTTTATTACTTCAACTTCAATTTCTGTTGCAACTGGCGCTTGATCCCAACTGTCCATTGATTGATTGAACGTTGAGATTATAAGTTCTGCCGCAATGCTTTCCAATGTTGCCGGTGAATGTAAATGCGGCATATAATCTGTTGATGATGTGCGCAAAAGATTTGGCAGAATTTTGTTTTTTGTAATTTCAAGAACTTTGTCCCAGCCTAAACCGTTTTGCGGTAAAATTGAATCTTGCTGCACAAGTTTTTTTAATTCCTGAGGAGTCAGTCCGGAATATGCGGAATCTGAATTGAATGCTTCTGTAATAGCTTTTGCGGTCTGGCTGATAATTTTGTTGTATTCATCTTTTGAATTTTTATCATTTGTAAGGAAAATATTTTTCATAAATCTGATTATACTGAAAATCCTATAAAAAAATACAGGAATTTGAAGAATAAAATTTTATTTTTATCAAAAGTCGGGGTAAAATACTAAACGTTTATGTTAGATAATCAGTCTAAAATTGTACAAAAGTTTATATTTTCTTGCAGCAGCAATGTTTGTTTTTTACGGGTTCCTCAGAATTTTTTAACTGATGAATTGAAAAAAAACTTTATAGTTTTTGATATGAGCAAAGATTTTTCTCCTTATAAACCGTTTTTTTTTCTGTTCTTTCCCAGAGTGACTGCAAACCTGATGAAAACTTGATTTCAAAATCGGCGTATTCTGTTCAAAAAAAATCGTTTCTTTCTTATTTTAAGGATGGAATTGCGGATTGCGTTAGCGCTGGGAGTGGTGCCGAAGGCAGTCTGGAGCGGAGCGGAAGACCGAGCGTCAGCGGGCCACGGACATAGCGGCGGCGGGGTTGAGCATTGCGAAACTCCGACGCAACGCCATTTTAAAATATAAATTTATTTTTAATTTTTAATAATTATGTGTTACAATTTTATTTATGATTGAGTTTTTTATGAATAATATTATGT
>CAYXDA010000153.1:0-4277 GCA_964463615.1 uncultured Treponema sp. | reverse complement strand
GAATATATATTTTTGTTAAAATAAATTTTTCCGGGAGGAAAAAATGGCAGACGATGGACTTGACGGATTGGATGAAGGCAGTGATGTTTCTCCTGCAAAAAAAAACAGAGGCGGCGGAATAATAGCGTCGCTTTTAAAATGGATTGCCATTGCGCTGGGTGCAGTAATTTTAATTGTTGTCATTGTTGTGGTAACCGTAAAAATTTTAAATAAAAATACAACTTCCGCACCTGTTACTATGATTTCTGAAGAGTACCAGGTTCAGCGTGAAATTTTAGATTGGTACACATCTCTTGGTGTAATCCGGACTAAAACCAGCGATGAAATTCCTGCAAGTGTTGTTGTTGACATTGCTTTAGGCTATAAAAAAGATGATAAGCAATGTTCTACTGAAATTACGCAAAGAAATATTGAACTTAAAGACTTTTTGCGCCGATACTTTACTCAGAAGACAATCGCGGAGTTGCGTCCTCAGAATGAACAGAAACTTAAAATTGAGTTAAGAAACGAAATTAATGATGAGATTTTAAGTTCTTCTAAAATAAAGGATATATCTTTCCAACAGCTTGATGTTCTTGAGCAGTAGGAATTGATTGTGTTCAAGGTGGAAGGTAGATGACTGAAGTTTTGTCACAGGATGAAATTGATCAGCTTTTAACAGCTATAAGTTCAGGTGAGTCTGATTCTTATGACTTTAAGCCGGTTAATGACACCCGAAAAATAAAAATTTATGACTTCAAGCGTCCTGATAAATTCTCAAAGGAGCAGTTGCGTACGGTTTCGAATATGCACGAAACCTTTGCGCGTTTAACGACAACTTCGCTTTCTGCGCAGTTGCGCTCCCTTGTTCATGTTCATGTTGCTTCTGTAGATCAGCTTACTTACGAGGAATTTATTCGTTCTATTCCTACGCCTACAACTCTTGCAGTTGTTAATATGGATCCTTTGAAAGGAAATGCTGTTCTTGAAATTGATCCGGCTATTACATTTTGTATGATTGACCGTCTTTTTGGCGGACGCGGTGTTACTGCAACAAATAAAAACCGTGATCTTACTGATATTGAACAGTCGGTTATGGAAGGAATTATTGTCCGCATTCTTGCCAATATGCGCGAGGCATGGACACAAGTTATAGATTTGCGCCCAAGACTTGGTCAGATAGAAACGAATCCTCAGTTTGCGCAGATTGTTCCGCCATCGGAAATGGTTGTTTTAATTACATTGGAAACTAAAGTAGGCGATGAGGAAGGAATGATGAACTTCTGTATCCCTTACTTGACAATAGAACCAATAATTTCAAAGCTTTCTTCGCAGTTTTGGTTTTCATCTGTCCGAAGAAGTTCTACAACTCAATATTTGGGAACATTGAAAGAAAAATTGGCTTCTGTAGATATGGAAGTTGTTGCTGAAGTTGGTTCTATCAACTTGCCGGTTCGTGATGTACTTGCATTGAAAATAGGTGATGTTGTTCGTCTTTCCAATACTAAGGTTGGAGAGCCGTTTACTTTGAATGTCGGAAATAAGAAAAAGTTTTACTGTCAGCCGGGAATTGTCGGTAAAAAAATGGCGGTTCAGGTTACTGGAAAATTAGAAGATGTTGCTGCGGAAGATTTTGAAGAACTTTCTGTAGAAGGAGATGATACATTATGAGTGATGGTGCTATTTCTCAGGATGAAATTGACGCTTTGCTTTCGGGTGTTTCTGTTGACGGGTTGAATTCATCCGGTCATGTAAACGGAGGCCCTGCAGTTCATATTGATACGAGTGCTTTGACAAATTTTGCGGGAAATTTAAATGCTCCTTTTGTTGAAAAGTTAAATTCAATGACGGGTGCAAATTTTACATGTGATGCTCCGGCTGTAGAACTGCTTGACCGGGATTCGCTTCTTTCTAGAATTCCGGAAGTCGTAGTTTCTGTTATTTCTGATTTTTCTTCCGGAATGGCAGGCGAGCACATTTATATTTTACCTCCTGAATTTGCTCAGAAGATAGTAAATCTTATTAATAAAGAAGAAAATGCAGAATTTGACGACATGGCACTGAATTGCATTTCGGAAGTTATCGCGATGCATTCAGGTACTGAAATTCAGGAACTTGATAAAACAGGAAAATTCCCGGGACTTGCCGCGAATCCTCCGGAATCATCAAATAGTCCGAAAGCTATGCTTAGAATTCCTCAGAATAAATTTCCTCTTATTACATACACTCTTTCTCTTGACGGCCAGAACTATAATTTGTGGGAGTGTTTTGACGGAGAAATTGGCGAACAGATAAGCAATGCTTACGGTGGAAATAAAACTGCTGATTTGGAACAGCTTAGTCCTGCTGACAGTGTTCCTGGAATGAATTCTATGGGTGGAATGCAGCAGCCGCAGATGGGAATGAACCAAATGAACGGAATGCAGCAGCCTCAAATGACTATGGGTATGAATCAGATGGGAATGCAGCCGCAGATGATGGGAATGAACCAGATGGCCATGAATCCTATGGGAATGCAGCAAATGCCTATGGGGCAAAATATGGGAATGACCATGCCTAATGTTCAGACTTTGCAGTATCCGAACCTTCAGGGTGCAAATGTTCCTGGCGAACAAGGAAATATCAGTCTTATCATGGATGTTTACATGGAGATGACTGTAGAACTTGGCCGCACTAAAAAACAGATTAAAGAAATTTTAGGAATGGGCGAAGGTACAATCATTGAGCTTGATAAACTTGCCGGAGAACCTGTTGATATTCTTGTAAATCATAAACCTATTGCAAAAGGGGAAGTCGTTGTTATTGATGAAAACTTCGGTGTTCGTGTAACAGAAATTCTTTCTCCTCTGGAACGTGTTTCTGATTTGCGCTAGAAAAATATAAATTCTGAACTGAATTCAGGATAATTAAAATATTTATCTTAATTTTTTCAGGGTGGGGGAAAATTGAGTAAGAAAATTATCATAGCGATTCTGAGTTTGTCTGTTGTTTTGTGCGCTGCTGTGTTTGCTCAGCAGCCGCAAGTTAATGAATCGCAGCAGATTATTGAAAACTCGGAAAATGTATTCGACGAATCTTCTGTTATTTTAAACGGAACTTCAGCCTCTGTTCAGGAACAGAGCACTTCTTCAAGTTTTTTTATTATTTTGCGAATGCTTGTTGTGCTTGCAATAGTTGTTGCTTGTATTTATTTTGTATTCCGCTTTATGAAAAAAAATATGTCAACTCCGGAAAATGATGACATATTCATGCGTATCGTTTCTTCTGTTAATATTTCTCCTACGAAATCTGTTCAAATTGTAACTCTTACAGATAAATATGCATTTATGATTGGAGTTTCTGATGATTCTGTGAATCTTATAAGTCAAATTGATGATGTTGAACTTATTCAGGCAATGAATCTTTATTCTGATAAGCAGAAGAAAACAAATAAACCGAAAAATTTCGCAGATATTCTTGATATTTTTATGCCTAACGGACCTAGAAATCAGGCTGAAACAAATGAAAATGTTATGAGCGGGGCAAAAAATAAAATTACAGAAATGCTTGAAAAACAGCGCAACAGATTGAACGGCGGTAAATAATATGAAAATATTTACTAAAAAGATTTTTACTTTGCTGTTTGTTTTTTGTGTCTGTTCATCTGTTTTTGCGCAGAATAGCGGTTTTCCTCAAGGTTCTGCCCGCGGAACTACGGAAATGAGCGGTAATGTACGTCCTGCGCAAGTTCCGAATATTTCTATTGATATCACAGAACCCAGAACCGGACGTGAAGTTGCTTTTTCTGTCCGCCTGCTTGTTTTGCTTACAGTTTTAAGTCTTGCGCCAAGTTTATTGATTCTTCTTACGTGTTTTTTGCGCTTTTCCATTGTTTTGGACTTTATAAAACGTGCTCTTTCTTTACAGCAGGTGCCTCCTACTGCCGTTCTTAACGGAATTGCATTTTTTATGACGATTTTTATTATGTGGCCGACTTTTACGCAAATGTATGAAAAATCGTTCAAGCCGCTTTCTGACGGAGAAATTGAAATATCTGAAGCGTATCATCAGGCGGAAGCGCCTATAAGACAGTTTATGTATACTCAGATGGCAGGTGACACCAGTTATATTGCAACTTTTATGAATATGGCAAAACTTGAGCGTCCGAATACTCTTGCCGATGTTCCTACTTATGTTTTAATTCCTTCTTATATTTTACATGAACTTACTGTGGCGTTTAAAATAGGCGTAATTCTTTATATTCCTTTTATAATTATAGATATGGTTGTTGCAAGTATTCTTATGAGTATGGGAATGAT
>CAYXDA010000152.1:0-4288 GCA_964463615.1 uncultured Treponema sp. | reverse complement strand
ACTTTAGTGGGGTAAAAATGGATTTTCAGTTACAAGAGTTAATTGACAAAATAAAAAAAGACGGTGTTTCCAGCGCTGAATCAGCGGCTGCACAGATTACCGCCGATGCAGAAAAAAAAGCTGCATCTATTGTTGGCGAAGCACAGAAAAAAGCAGATGACATTGTAAAAAATGCTAAATCTGAAATTGCACGTCTTGAAAAAGCAAGCGAAGACGCTCTTTCACAGGCTTGCCGAAACATGCTTATTACTTTCCGTGATTCTTTGATTGCTGAATTGGATTCTTTCATTCAGTCTGAAGCGGCAAAAACTTATTCTCCGGATTTGATGAAAACATTGATTCCTGAAACCGTAAAGGAATGGAGCAAAAATTCAGATGCTTCTGAACTTTCTGTTTTGCTTGGCGAAAAGGATTTGAAATCACTTGAATCAGGCTTGAAAGCCGCTCTTAAAGAAGAGATTGCCAAAGGTCTTGAAATCAAAGCAGACAATTCGCTTTCAGCCGGATTCCGCATTGGTGTGAATAATGGAGCTGCATTCTATGATTATTCAGCAGAATCAGTTGCAGATTTGTTCTCTGCGTATTTGAATCCGCGTGTTGCTGCGGTTATGAAATCGGCAGCAAAAGGAAATAATTAGTGAAAGAACAATATTATTTGGTTTCGCAGTTGCCTGATATTTCTTCTGCTGGTGAAAAATCCGCGCTGCCAATTACCGAAAAATATTACAGAGATTTGTGTTCCCGCTTTTTAGATTCAAAACAGATGGAAGTTCTGAATAAACTTTCACTTGAAGCGCCACGTCTGCCGGAAAAAACTGGTTCAGATTTTCTTGACAGCTGGTATAGTTTTGAACGCTCTTTGCGTTATGCTCTTGCTCAAATCAGAGCGCAAAAAATGAAAAAAGACTTTGGTTCTGTTCCCGTTTCTGTTCAGGCTGATATTGTTCAGGCTGCGCGTACCGCTGTTGGAATGGACAGTCCGCTTTCTGCCGAGCAGTTTCTTTATGAGTACAGACTTAGTGTTCTTGGCAATCTTCAGCCTATGGATTATTTTTCTGTTGATGCTGTTTATGCTTATGGAATTCGTCTTATGTTGCTTGAAAGAATAAGAAAATTTGACAAAGAGAAAGGAACGGACTCTTATCACAAAATATACGATACTATACTTGGAGAAACTATATGACAGAAACAAAAGGTAAAGTAGTCGGTATCAATGGAAACATGGTTTCTGTTAAGTTTGACGGAAATATTTCCATGAACGAAGTTGCCTACGTTAGTGTTGAAGGTAAAAAACTTCGTGGTGAAGTTATCCGAATACGTGGAAATGTAGCCCAACTACAAATTTTTGAAATGACACAAGGCATAAAAGCAGGTGATTCTGTTGAGTTTGCCGGAAATATGCTTTGTGCTATGCTTGGTCCTGGTCTTCTTGGACAAATTTACGACGGTTTGCAGAATCCTCTTCCGCTTGTTGCAGAAAAAGCAGGTTTCTTTCTTGAAAGAGGCGTTTATGTAGATCCTCTTAATAAAGAAACAAAATGGGATTGGACTCCTTCTGTAAAACCAGGTGATAAAGTTTATCGTGGTGATTCAATAGGAACTGTACCTGAAGGACCGTTTAACCATAAGATTCTTGTTCCGTTCGGACTTTTAGGAACCTATGTGGTAAAGGAAGTTACTCCTGCCGGTTCGTATACGATTACGGATAAAATGGCTGTTGTAACGGATGAAAAGGGAAATGACCATACTCTTACTATGTGTTTTGAATGGCCTGTAAAACGTGCTGTTGACTGTTATGCAGAACGTCTTGCCCCTACAGAAACAATGGTTACAAAAACACGACTTATTGATACATTCTTTCCTGTTGCAAAGGGTGGAACGTATTGTATTCCTGGTCCGTTCGGTGCCGGAAAAACTGTTATTCAGCATACAACAAGCCGAAATGCGGATGTTGATATCGTAATTATTGCAGCCTGCGGTGAACGAGCCGGAGAAGTTGTAGAAACGATTAAGGAATTCCCGGAACTTATTGACCCTAGAACCGGTGAATCGCTTATGAAGAGAACAATTATTATTTGTAATACATCTTCTATGCCTGTTGCTTCCCGCGAAGCGTCTGTTTATACATCTGTAACTTTAGCAGAATATTACAGACAGATGGGATTGCACGTACTTCTCCTTGCTGATTCAACTTCAAGATGGGCGCAGGCGTTGCGAGAAATGTCCGGCCGACTTGAAGAAATTCCAGGGGAAGAAGCTTTTCCTGCATATCTTGAGTCTTATATTGCTGCTTTCTATGAACGTGCAGGTTATGTCCGCCTTAGAGACGGTTCAAAAGGCTCTGTAACAATTGGTGGTACAGTTTCTCCTGCCGGCGGTAACTTTGAAGAACCTGTAACACAAGCAACTCTTAAGGTTGTTGGCGGTTTCCACGGACTTACACGAGAACGTTCTGATGCCAGAAAATTTCCGGCGATTGACCCGATTAACTCTTGGTCAAAATATAAGTCGGTTATACGAGAAGATTGGGTAAACTATGCAAGAAATGTTTACAAATCAGGTGTAGAAGTAAATCAGATGATGAAAGTTGTTGGTGAAGAGGGTACAACAACAGAAGATTTTGTTCTTTATATGAAGAGCGAATATCTTGATTCAGTTTATTTCCAGCAGAATTCTTTTGATGAAGTTGATGCTGCGGTAAGCGTAGAACGTCAGACTTATACGTTCAAAAAAGTTCTTACAGTTCTTGCTTCTGATTTTGACTTAAAAGACAAAGATGACGCGCGGACATTCTTTAATCAGTTGCGTCAAAAATGTCTGGACTGGAACTATATTGCATGGAATACTCCTGAATTCAAGTCAAAAGAAAAAGAAATTGATGACTTGTACGCATCTAAAAAGGGCACTGTTAAGGCTGAACTTGCAGAAATGCTCAAGGATGGTGAATAATGAGTAAGATTTATAGCCGAATTGAATCCATTGTAGGTTCTGTTATTACAGTAAAAGCTGATAATGTTTCTTATGGTGAACTTGCTGAAATTGAAACTGCATTCGGAAAATCTCTTGCCGAAGTAAACAAAATTGACGGTGATACTGTTTCTTTACAGGTATTTGCCGGCGGTCGCGGTGTTTCTACAGGTGACCATATACGTTTTCTTGGCCACAGAATGGAAGTTTCTTTCAGCGATGATCTTCTTGGCCGAATTTTTAACGGTTCAGCTGAGCCGCGAGACAATGGTCCTGCTTTGGCAGATAATCTTGTGGCTATCGGCGGTCCTTCTGTAAATCCTGCCAAAAGAATTATGGCAAAGCGTATGATCCGCACTGGTATTCCAATGATTGATATGTTCAATACGCTTGTTATTTCGCAGAAGCTTCCTATTTTCTCTATTTCCGGCGAACCTTACAACCAGCTGCTTGCCCGCATTGCTATGCAGGCAGAGGTAGATGTTATTGTTCTTGGCGGAATGGGCTTGAAATACGATGATTATTTGTACTTTAAGGATACTTTGGAAAACGGTGGCGCTCTTTCAAAAACTGTAATGTTTATGCACACTGCTGCCGATCCGACCGTAGAATGTCAGAAGATTCCGGACCTTTCACTTGCTGTTGCAGAACAGTTCGCTCTTCAAGGAAAAGACGTTCTTGTCCTTCTTACAGATATGACGAACTTTGCGGATTCATTAAAAGAAATCGCGATTACACAGGAACAGGTTCCTTCTAACCGAGGTTATCCTGGAGATTTGTATTCGCAGCTTGCGAGCCGCTATGAAAAAGCTGTTGACTTTGAAGGTGCCGGTTCAGTTACTGTTCTTGCTGTAACAACAATGCCGGGCGATGACGTAACTCATCCGGTTCCTGACAATACTGGCTATATTACAGAAGGTCAGTATTACTTGAAAGGCGGACGTATTGAACCGTTCGGATCTCTTTCCCGATTGAAGCAGAACGTAAACAGCGATACCCGTGATGATCACCGCGCTCTTATGGATGGTATGATTCGTCTTTATTCAAACTATAAAGATACTCTTGAAAAAAAATCAATGGGTTTCAATATGTCTGCATGGGACGAAAAACTTCTTGCATTCGGAAAAGAATTTGAAGACGAAATGATGGATCTTTCAAAGAATATAAAATTGGAAGATGCTTTGGATCTTGGTTGGAAAATTCTTGCTGACTGTTTTGATCCTTCAGAAACAGGAATTAAAACAGCACTTGTTGAAAAATATTGGCCTAAAAAGAACTAGAAATAAGGAAACTGTATGGCAAAATTAAAGCTGACTAAAAA
>CAYXDA010000151.1:0-4319 GCA_964463615.1 uncultured Treponema sp. | reverse complement strand
GCTGAAGAATTATCAGAATTATATACTTTTTCAAAAAAGAATCTATTTTTTTTTTTTGCAAATTCTTTAGTTATATAGTAGAATGGGGAGATAAAAATACTAGTTTTAGGAGCAAATATGAACTTTATTTTTTTGGGACCTCCAGGAGCAGGAAAAGGTTCTTTGGCTGTAAAAGTTGCTGAAGAATATAAAATTCCGCATATTTCAACTGGCGATATTTTTCGCGCGAATATTAAAAATCAGACTCCGCTTGGCGTAAAAGTAAAAGCAATAATTGATTCTGGTTCTTTGGTAAGCGATGATCTTACTTGCGAACTTGTAAAAGACAGAATTTCAAATGACGACTGCAAGAACGGATTTATTCTTGACGGATTTCCGCGCACAATTCCTCAAGCAGAAATGTTTGTTGCAATTTGTCCTGAAGTTGCTGTTGTTAATTTCCAGGCAGATGATGAACTTGTTATAAAAAGACTCAGCACAAGACGTGTCTGTAAAAACTGCGGCGCAAACTATAACGTTTTAACGCTTCCACCTAAAAAAGAAGGCGTTTGCGACAAATGTGGCGGTGAAATTTATCAACGCGATGACGACAAACAGGAATCTATTCTGCACAGAATGGATGTTTACCGAGAACAGACAGAACCACTTATAAAGTTTTATAGTGAAATGGGAAAAATCTATAATTTTGATTCTGCAATCGAAACCTCTGAACTTTTAAAAGAGTTCAAAAAAGTTTTCCCGCTCAATAAATAAAAAATTAACAGGGACTGTCCAACAAGTTCAAAACAAACAGGACTGCAAGTATCTTAAGGCTCAATAAAAAATTATTTAATGACCTTATCATTACAGGTGGTTACTACGCCTTCGGCTCATACAACCGGCCTAGAATCCTAACCACCTATTCTTTTGTTTTTGGACATTAATATTAAACAACTGGACCAGTACAATGAATTTTGAAGATGATGAATTTTTTGAATACAATACCTTTACGATAAATAAAATTGTTTCCAATGTTTTACTGTCTGTAAATTTTATTGCGCCTTTACTTTACATTCTTTCTTATTTTGGCATATTCAACATCAGCACAAAATTTTTAATTTCAAGCGAATATATAAGCATTCCGTTCAGTATAATACATTATATTCTTGTTTACGGTTTCAGAAGTGAAAAATTCAAAATATTACATCCGGAAGCATATGAAAACATCCAGCATTTTGCAAAGTACTTTGGGCTTATAGGGGTTTCTATTTTTCTTGGTCTTATAGGAACGCACTCACACATCGGAATTTATATATCATACGGTCTTATCACTTTTCTCAGTTGTATTTATTACAATATCCGTACAACTCTGATTATTTCTATATTTGATTATTTTGTAATGATTTTTTCCCGGTACGGAAAATCGTTGAACAGATATTCAGAAAGTCTTACAGAAGGTCATTCCGTACTGCATGACTGGATCAGTTTTTGTGCCGGCTTTACAATTGAATTTGCTTTTGTAATCATAATCGCATACACAATAACAAAAAAAAGTTCCAGAATTCTGCATTCAGCAATTGACAGAACTGAACAACTTGAAAAAACGCAGCTTGATTTTATGAAATTTGTTCCAGATGTGCTTAAAAAACACGAACTTGTAACAGGATTTCATGTTGAACATACAGTTGAATATGTGCGTATGCTTTGCAATCAGCTAAAAGCGCAGGGATTATACACAAAAGAGCTGACTTCTAAAAATATTGAGCTTTTTTCTGCAGCAGCAAACTTGCACGACATCGGAAAAATTCATATTCCGGATCATATTCTTATGAAACCCGGAAAATTTACGCCGGAAGAATATTCAATGATGAAAAAACATCCCGGCATCGGTTCAGAAATTATAAAAGCGATGCCTAAGATTTTTGATGGAGAATTTAACAACATAGCTGAACAAATGGCTCTTTGCCACCACGAACGCTGGGATGGAACCGGCTACCCGAACGGATTAAAAGCAGAAGAAATTCCGCTTTGCGCCCGAATTATGGCTGTTGCCGATGTTACAGACGCATTGCTGAGCTATCGTCCTTACAAACAGGCTTTTTCAATTGACAAGACAATGCAAATCATAGAAGAAGGTAAAGGTACTCAATTTGAACCGCAGATTGCAGATGCAATGATTCAATTAAAACCTCTTATTATGATGTATGCAAATGAACGCAACACACTTGAAAAAGAGCCTATTATGCAAGAAACAAAATGGAGAGAGCAAGAACGTGAAAGTCTTCTGAACGGAAAGTTAACTTCCGAAGAATAACAAAATCACATTCTTTAGCGATTAATCTCTTATGCTGTCTATATTAGCTTTGCCGCCCGGAACAAATGGCAAAACATTCTCTTCCGGGTCAATGCGAACACGGACAAAACAAGGTTTATCGCAACGTCTTGGATCAAATGCTTTTTTGTACCATTCAGAATCGCTGTCCGCATCTATTGCTTCAATTCCAAAACCTTCCGCAATTTTTAAAAGATCAGGACTTTTTATGAATTCACTTGCGGAATATGTTTTTCCAAAAAGAAATTTCTGCTGCTGGTAAACCATTCCAAGCGTTCCATTTTCAAAAACAATAACTGTTACAGGAAGATTATTTTCTGCAAGAGTAGCAAGTTCCTGAATATTCATCATTATTGAACCGTCTCCTGAAAAACAGATTACGCGCTTTTCCGGATTTGCCATTGCCGCTCCAATCGCAGCCGGAAGTCCAAATCCCATTGTTCCCAAACTGCCGGAAGTAAGAAATGTGCGCGGTTCTTCTATCGGATAATACTGCGCGGCAAACATCTGGTGCTGCCCTACATCTGTTGTAACAATCAAATCCGTACGTTTTGTTCCCGCTTTTTCTGCCAATTCCGGAATTGCCGCAATAAAAGAACGAGGATTTGTACTGTTTTTAAAATCCGTATTTTTTTCGCTTTCCTTTGGAGAACCGCAAGTAACAGAAAAATTCTTTTTATTCAAATCTATGATAGACTCGCACCATTCGTTGCGATCTTCTTCAGTTTTCTTTGCAGAATCAAATTTCTTTTCAAGAACCAAAGAAAGTTCAGGAAATACAGTTTCCACTTTTGCAACAATACTTACTTTCGCAGGAAGAATTTTATTTATTTCCGCAGCGTCAACATCAATATGGATTATTTTTGCGTTCGGACAAAATTTTGAAACAACTCCGGTTGCTCTGTCATCAAAGCGGACGCCGGCCGCAATAACAAGATCCGCCTGATTCATTGCAACATTTGCGGCGTAAGTTCCATGCATTCCAACCATTCCTGCAAAATCTTTATCAGAACGGGGAATGCAACCAAGCCCCATCAAAGAGGAAACAACCGGAACTCTGTACAATTTTTTAAATGAGCGCAAAGCTTTTGCCGCCTGCACAGTATTGCAGCCGCCGCCCAAATACAGACAAGGCTTTTTTGCTTCACAAATAAGTGAGGAAACTTCTTCCAGAAGTTTTTTTATTTCTGAAGATTTTGTATGAAAACGAACCGATTTTTCTTCCGCAAGCGGCTTTTTTACTTCCGGCCATTTATCAAATTCATATTCGGCAAGCTGAATGTTTCGCGGAACATCAATAAGAACAGGACCTGGACGACCGTTTACGGCAATTTCAAAAGCTGCGGGAATTGCGCTGAAAAGTTCGGAAACATCTTTTATCATTATGCTGTGCTTTGTTATAGGAAAAGAAAGACCGAACGTATCCGCTTCCTGAAAAGCATCTGTTCCAATAAGATTTGTGTTTACCTGCCCTGTAATTGCAATAATCGGAATAGAATCGCTTCTTGCATCTGCAACCGCAGTCAAAAGATTCATTGCGCCCGGGCCGCTTGTTGCCATGCATACTGCTGGAAGTCCAGTCGTTCTTGCAATTCCCTGCGCAAAAAATCCGGCAGCCTGTTCCTGGCGCACAAGCACGTGATGAATATTGCTTCGCGAAAGCTCATCATAAAGCGGCAAAATTGAACCGCCAGGAATTCCTGCGACAACTTTTATTCCGTGCATTTCCAACAATTTTACAATAATTTGTGCGCCAGTTTTTTTCATAATGCCTCCTGAAAATAAAAAAAGCCCTCCGTCCGGAGAGCTTTTTTGTACATAGATTTTACATACACATAAGCCAGCCGAACTAACAAGCGTTAGAACTAAGGACGAGCACGACTAGAATTGTGTTTGCAAAATTAGAAATCATATTTTTAATATGACAGATTTTTTTATTTTTGTCTATCTTTTTGCCAGTTTGCGAAAAAAAAAGCGCAGCGAAGCGGTGCGCCGTGTACCGAGGGGT
>CAYXDA010000150.1:0-4320 GCA_964463615.1 uncultured Treponema sp. | reverse complement strand
TTGGAATATCGCCGCTCCAATCTGCAGGAAGTCTTACTCCATAACTTTCAGCAAGTATTAAACAAATAGACCTGATTAAAACCTCTGAAATAAAAGTCTGTTTTCAATAATATAGTATTCTTCTGTTCTTCTGCTAGTGTCAATAGCATTTTAAAAAATCCGCTATGAATTACGTGTATTTTTTTTTATTTTCTCTAGCGAGGTTTATCCATAAGATCTAAAAATATTTTGACAGTAAGGGAAAAACTGATTTTTCGTAAGGTTTTATGGATTTTTCACTGCAATTTCAATCGGCTTTTAAAACACCTTTAGTCCGCCAGCTGGCGGACTTGACTTGAGAAAAGTTGTGGTCGGCTTTTACGCTATGTCAGCGTCCACGGCATAGTAATTTTTTAGCAGTGGATTTTTTGCATCCTTCATGAAGAATTCATTTATTAGGTTCTGCAATACCTGTGGCATACTGCCTGATGAGTCTTCCTCTGAAAGAATAAGCTCATGCCGTTCATCCTTGCTTAATGGTGATGCGTAGATTCCATCCCGGACTGAAGCGTAAATGTTTATTTTTTGATTTTTTAGTTCCCTGCAGATGAAGCGGTAGCCCATAAGTGTGAAATATCCGTTTTTGTCTGCAATGACTGTGTACCTGTTCCGCAGGATTTTCCTTAAAACATTTTCTTCCACAGTAACAAACATTGAAATGTCTGATTTTGGTTTCCGTCCGAAACGTTTTGCATATTTTGGAATGAAGACATTCTGCAAATATTCATTTGCTTCCTTGACAGTTCTGATTGAATGAAGCTTGAATTCAACAGGAAGCCTGTATTTTAAAGTCCTCCAGAACCGCTCGATTTTTCCCTTTGCCTGTGGTGAACCTGCCCTAATCATCTGAACTCCAAGTTCTTTCATTGATGAGCCGAAATGCGTTAATTTTTCTTCCTGGAATTCATCTTTTGAAACTGGCTTTTGGTTTATAAAAAATATGCTTGAACCGTCTAAATATGCTGCTACAGGAATTCCATGATTCATTCCCATTCTGTAAAATGCTTCATTGTAGCCAAGTTCACATTCGTTTTCGGTCATGTAAAGCCCTACAGGAATTCCTGTGGCATCATCTAAAAATCCCTGAATGCAGTTTTTCTTTCCGTCCCCGAACCAGTCATAGCTTGAGCCGTCCCCCTGCACAAGTTCACCTTCCTGTTCCATCAAAAACCGCTTTTTGTGTTTCTCATGGGCAGCGTGGCAGCTTTCTGGAGATTCATATCCTGTGCTTTTAAGAAGATTTTTTAATGCAGTTTCAGAAATAAAGATTCCGTTTTCTTCCAGATGTTCGCTGAACTGCCTAAAAGTAACATCTTCAAATGGATTTTCGTTAAAATCATTCCGTGTGTTGTAGAAGACATCAAGAATTTTTTTCTTTACAGAAATGAATTTTTTCCGTGGCTTTATTTTGCCTGTGTTTCCGTGAATGAAAATTGATTCTCCACGGACTTTATATCTTTTCCGGAACGCCCTTGCAACTCTTGGCTGAACATCAACTATCCTTGCAAATTCTGCCGTCTGAATTTTTCCTTCAACATAATTTTTAATCTCGTTAGTATAATTGTTCCATGCTCTCATAAATGTTTCTCGTTGGTATGAATGTTCTGTTCGTTACTATGATTTATTTAAAATAAACTTAGAACCTTGAGAAAGCAATTTATTTCTTTAGAAATCCGCCATTTGGCGGACTTGTGGAACTATGGAACTGTAAAATCTAAATCAGCCGTTGTAATGAGGATGTGATTTTATGAATAAGCTGAATTATCACTGAAACAAGCATTTTCAGGTGAGGAAAGAGAATCATGACAAGTGCAATGAATCCTAGGACAACGGCGGCTAACAGCAGTATTTTTATGAGTGCGAAAAGGCTTCTCATTTTTCTTCCTCCAGTGCATTTTGATTCCGCCAAATGGCGGACTTATCGCTTTAATTTATTCTTTGAAAACTCAATTTCAGTCTTTCCGTTTTTCAGGACTACACAGGCTTCAAAGTCATTTCCTTTCTGGCTCTTCATTTTCTTCTGCTTTGTATTGCCTTTTGAAAGTAAGTCCCGGACATCGCTTACGGTGATTTTTGCTCCGCAGATGTTTTTCCAGACTGTAAACTTGCAGCCGCATTTGTATTCAGAACAGTAGAAGCTTTTCTGATTTTCAAGGATTTTTCCTTTTTTGCAGACTGGACACATTCCGATTGTTTCTTCTTCAAAAACTTCTGTTTTTCCTTGAGCAGAAACTGCCTTTTTTGTCCATTCCTTTATTCCGCTTAAAAACTCATCGGGATTTTCTTCAAGACGCTGTTCCCACATGGTTGTGGTAGCAATTCCGATGAAGTCCCTTAAAACTGGATTTTTAAGAACAGTGTCGATGAGCCATTTTCCTTTTTTTGTAATCAGGATGTTTTGCTTTGACTTTTCGATGAATTCGTGGGAAAAGAGTTTCTGGATTATGTCAGCCCTGGTTGCAGGAGTTCCGATTCCGTGGATTTTGCTTCCGTCCTCGTTTTTGGGATTTTCCATAAGGGAAAGTATTGAGCTTTCCGTAAAGTGCGGTTTTGGCTTTGTGAACTTTTCTAGAATTTTAAGTTCCTGAACCTTGTAATTTTCTCTCTGCTTTATTTCAGGAAAAACTGGAACTTCCTCAAGTCCGCCATCTGGCGGAGTTTCATTTTCAGCACTGCGGAATCCCTTTTGAATTACCTGCTTTCCTTTTCCCGTAAACTCAAGTCCCTTGCATTTTCCCTTTACGAAAACTGAATTGTAGATGTGTTCCTTTTTGACGGTTTCAAAAAATCTTTTTACGACTGCCTCAAAGACCTTCCTTTCATTTTCTGATGCAGATTCAGGAAGAACATTAAGTGGAATTAAGGCGTGGTGATCCTGTAATTTTGCCGAATTGAAAATCCGTTTGTTTGATGAAGAAATATTTTCTTCTGCACAGCCTTCTGTAAAGGATGAATAATTATTTTTCAAAAGCTCGTATTTTTTCCGGAACAGTTCCACGTTGTCATCACCTAAAACTGCGCTTGGCGTTCTTGGATATGAAAGGCACTTGTATTCCTCGTAAAGTTTCTGGGCAATTTCAAGTGTTGTTTTTGGAGAGAGCTTGAAGTGAGCTGAACAGTATTTTTGAAGTCCCGTGATGTTGAAAAGCTGGGGCGGATTTTCTTTTTTAAGTTCCTTTTTTACTTCAACAATTTCCATTGTGTCGGAAGGAAAAATCTGCCGTGTAAGGTTTAGGATGGAACTGTCTGGAGAAAATTTAGTCTCTCCGCCAGAAGTTAAAAACAGTGAAAAGTTTTCTAATTTTGCCTCGACCTCGTTGTAAGGTGCGGGCTTAAAGTTTTCTATTGATTTTTCACGGAGATAGATTGCCCCAAGGACAGCCGTCTGAACACGACCGAAACTGAATAATGCTCCGCCTCCTGAAACTGTTAGAAGCCGGGTGATGTTAAGTCCCACAATCCAGTCAGCGTGCTGCCGGGCAAGTCCTGCATCCTTGTATGAAGAATATTCTGAAAGCGGCTTTGCTTCTTTAAGTCCTTTTTTGACGACTTCTGGAGTAAGTGCTTCTGCAACCCAGAATCTTTTGGAAGAATCGTATTCCTTAAATCCGCAGTATTCAAGGATTAAATGTCCGATGAGTTCTCCCTCTCGCTCCGGGTCAGTTGCAAGGATGAAGTCATCCTGCCCGAACTTTTCAAAACATTCCTTGATAATTTTGAGCTGCTTTTTGCCGTCGATGTTCGGATGATATTTCATCTTTTGGGGAATAATCGGAAGGGATTCACGATTCCATGTTTTCCATGCAGGATTGTATTCTTCCGGGAGAAACAGTTCCAGGAGATGTCCTTGGGCATAGGCGATGCAGTCGTTTCCACGGCGAAAATAGCCACTGCAGTTTTTGAATCCGCCCAGGGCTTCTGCGATGTCTTTTGCGACTGAGGATTTTTCGGTAAGTATGAACACTTGTTTTCCTTGGATGCGTTTTCCGGAAAACTTCATGCCTTAAGTCCGCCAGATGGCGGACTTATTTACTGGAAATAAATTCCTGAGCCGTCGAAAGTAACGACGGCGGTGCTGCTGCTGTTTATTTTTTTATAGATATTATAGCCGGTTTCGTAGAACTTATTTTCTTTAATGCCTGATGTATAAGTTTTTTCAGTTTCGATTTTGATTCTGTATTCACCTTCATCAACTGAAATGTAGTAGGAATCTTTGTTCAGGATTTTTGCTTTGTATGTTTTCATTCTCTTGATTATAGCATAAAAAAGGATTACAGTTTG
>CAYXDA010000149.1:0-4355 GCA_964463615.1 uncultured Treponema sp. | reverse complement strand
CGTATAGAAAGTTGATTTTATAAAATCAAAAAAAAATCCAAATCTAGAAAAAAAATCATAAAGTTATTGAATAAAAATATTTATTTCGATATAACCTATAGATATAATAGGTAATTAGATTAAATGATGATTAAACTTAAGAATTTAAATAAAACTTATCCTCTGAAAAAAGGCGATATTCAAGCTGTAAAAAATATTTCACTTTCTATAAACGAAGGCGAAATTTACGGAATTATTGGATATTCTGGTGCGGGAAAATCATCTTTAGTTCGTTGTATAAATCTTCTTGAAATTCCAGATTCTGGCGAAATTTCGGTAAATGGAACAAAACTCACTTGGATGGAAGGCAAAAAAATGAATAGACTTTCTGACCAGGAGTTAAAAAACGTTCGTAAAGGAATTGGAATGATTTTTCAACATTTTAATCTTCTTGACCGCTCAACCGTTTACGACAATGTTGCTTATTCTCTAAAATTTTGTGGAAAAAAGCGTTATGAAATTGACAAGAAAGTTCACGAACTTTTGGAACTTGTTGGACTTTTAGATAAAATTGATGTTTACCCTTCTCAACTTTCTGGCGGACAAAAACAAAGAGTTGCAATTGCCCGTGCTTTGGCAAATAATCCTAAAGTTCTTTTAAGTGATGAAGCAACTTCTGCACTTGATCCAGAAGCAACAGAATCGATATTGAATCTTCTACGCGATTTAAACAAAAAACTTAATCTTACAATCGTTTTAATCACGCACGAAATGTCTGTTATAAAATCAATTTGTCAAAAAGTTGCAGTAATGGAAAACGGAGAAATCGTAGAAGAAGGTGATGTCTATGAAATTTTTGCAAATCCAAAGCAAGAAATCACAAAAAAATTTATAAACTCTCAATCTTCACTTTCAAAAATTAACAAATTAATAGAAGAAGATAGTTCTCTTGTAAATCTTGGTGAAAATGGACGTCTTGCAAGATTGCAATTTGAAGGAAAATCTGCAGGAGAAGCGGCAATTTCTGAAATTTCCAGAAAATTTGGAATTAACGTAAATATTGTTTTGGCAAATATTGATATTTTACAAAAAGGTCCGCTTGGAAATATCATCGTTGTTTTTAATGGTGAAAAGCAGAAAATTGATGATGCAATTTCTTATTTAAAAGAACATAAAATCCAAGTTTTTGACATATCTAAAAACTAAAACGGAGGGACGAACGCATTTTTTGTGTTTTTAAGGCTTATGACTTTTGTAGAAAATTTTTTTCCAAATCTTTCTGAATATTGGTACAAATTTTTAAATAATTGTACAGCAACTCTCCGAATGTTTGCTATTTCCGGAGTAATTTCTTTTGTTTTAGGATTAATTTTTGGAACTATTTTAATAGTTTTTAAAAAAGATGGAATAAAACAAAATCGGATAATTTATTCGATTGTAAGTATTTTGATCAACTTTTTTCGTTCGATTCCTTTTGTAATTCTTCTTGTATTTTTAATTCCTTTTACAAGAAAAGTTGTTGGAACTGCCATTGGAGTAAAAGGAGCAATCATTCCTTTGATTTTTGGAACTGTTCCATTTTTTTCGCGACAAGTTGAGACTGCCTTAGAAAATGTCGATTCAGGAAAAATTGAAGCGGCAAAAAGTATGGGCAGCGGAACTTGGGGACTTATTTTTAGGGTTTATTTACACGAATCTGTTCCGGAGCTTATTCGTGTAACAACTATAACGGCAATCTCTTTAGTTGGTCTTACAACAATGGCTGGGGCTGTTGGAGCAGGCGGACTTGGAGATTTTGCAATCAATTATGGGCAAGGATTAAATCATCAAGATATAATTTACGCTTGTATTATTGTACTTCTGATTTTTATCTGCCTTCTGCAATTTTTAGGTTCGTTTTTGGCAAAAAAAACGACAAACAAAAAATTGTTTTCAAAAAAATAAAGAATAAATCGAGGTAAATTTATGAACATTTCAAAAAAAATCACAAGCATTTTGCTTATTAGTGCGTTTTTTTCTGCAGGAATTTTTGCAGCAAAAAAAGTAAAAACTCAAACTGTAAAAATTGGAGTTTGCGGCGCATCAAATGACCAATGGAAAGCAGTTCAATATGTTTTAGACAAAGAAAATTCTGGAATAAAAATTGAACTTGTTGAATTTTCTGCATACAATCTTCCAAACGAAGCATTAAATTCCGGCGATATTGATTTAAATTCATTCCAACATAAAGCTTATCTTTATAATGATGCTGGAAAGAATAACTATAAAATTTCTGTAATTGGCGATACTTTAATTGCACCTCTCACACTTTATTCAAAAAAATATAAGTCAGTTGAGGAAATTAAAAATACAGCAGGAATAAATGGAACAAACAAAGTTCTTTCTAATGCGTTAAAAATCGCAATCCCTTCAGACGGAACAAATCTTAGTCGAGGAATTAAACTTTTGGAAACTGCCGGATTTATTGAAGTCAATCAAAAAGCGGGTTACACACCAGAAATGAAAGATATTACAAAATTCATTTACAATGTAGAAATCATTCCTCAAACTGCAAATACTCTTCCACAAACCTTAGATGATTATGCAGGAGCAACAATCAACGGTACTTATGCAATTCCTACAGGACTTCGCCCTTCAAAAGATGGTTTAATCATAGAAAAACAATCAGAATCTGGTGATAATCCTTATGTAAACGTCATCGTTGCAAGAACTTCTGACATAAACAACAAAACTTACAAAAAAATTGTAGATGCCTTCCAATCACAAACTGTTGCAGAATATTTGCTCACAAAATTTAGCGAAGCATTCTTCCCTATTTTTGATTACAAACCTTTTTCTGCAGAAGAAGGAGAAGCAACTGTAAAAGCGGTAGATAAGGCAATTCGTTGGTAAAATCGTATAAAAGTGAGTTTTCTTATGAATAAGATTGAAAGTGAAATTTATGATGAGATTTTGAAAGATCATGATAGAGTTGTTGAAATTCGTCGTTATCTTCATAAAAATCCTGAAATTGCAAAAGAAGAATTTAACACAGCAAAACTGATTGAAACTGAATTAGACAAGCTTGGACTTTTTCACAAAAGAATTGGCGAAACAGGAGTTTATTCAGAAATCAGAGGTGAAAAATCCGGAAATAAAACAATTCTTCTTCGATGCGACATAGATGCACTTCCTATTCAAGAAACTCACGAAAGCGAATATAAATCTCAAATTCCGGGAAGAATGCACGCTTGTGGACACGATTCTCACACAGCGAGCCTTCTTGGAGCCTCAAAAATTTTAGTTCAAAACAAAGATAAATTTGGCGGAACAATAAGATTATGCTTTCAACAAGGTGAAGAGATTGGTTATGGCGGGCACGTTTTTGTAAAAAGTGGCGTGATTGACGGAGCCGACAGAACTTTTGGAATTCATGTTGCATCAAATGTAACAGTTGGAAAAATCGCAATTGTTCCAGGACCAAATAATGCGAGTGTAGACTGGTTTAAAATCAAAGTAAAAGGACATCCCTCTCATGTTTCAACTCCACAACTTGGAGTTGATGCAGTTTATATTGCTAGTCAAATTGTTGTTGCAATTCAAGGATTGATAACTCGAAGAACTTCTCCAATGGATAATGTTTTAATTGGAATTGGAAAATTCACTTCGGGTGATGCTTACAATATTGTTGCTCAAAATGCAGAACTTGAAGGAACAGTTCGAGTTTTTAGTCCAGAAATCAGAAAATCAATCAGAGAGCAAATGGAAAATCTTTCGTCTGCAATTGCACAAAGTTTTGGTGGAAGCGTTGAATTTGAATGGAAAGATTTTACTTCTCCACTTATAAATGATGAAAAATCCGCAAAGGAAGCCCAAGAAACCGCAATAAAAATTTTTGGAAAAGAAAATGTCATCACAAATCGAGAACCATCACTTGGTGGAGATGATTTTGCAGAATTCAATCTTCGAGTTCCAGGCGTTTATTGCTATGTTGGAACAGGAAATGATTCAAGACCTGAAACACGAGTTGCTCATCACGACTCAAATTTTGATATTGATGAAGATGCCCTTCGCGTTGGCGTTGCAATCTACACTTTTTATGCAATAGATTTTTTGAATTCGTAATGATAAAAATTTCCCGAAAATTATGCAAACGCACATGTGAGTGAGCACAAACGTCAATATCATTCTCAAGACAAACAACACGAAATGGCGTATACACACATCGCGTTAGCAATAATGTCAGTACTTTCCTCAACAAGAAAAAAAAAGATTATTGACTTGTAGTTTTTGATTTCTTTTTCAAAGCATTCTTTTTTACATACGACTTTCGCTTTACTGTGCAACAATCTTTTTGTTTTTTTGCGCAACAAGAAGATGAAGAACAAGATTTGCAG
>CAYXDA010000148.1:0-4395 GCA_964463615.1 uncultured Treponema sp. | reverse complement strand
ATATAAGGTAAAAGAAGCTCGTCCTTAATTACCTTCCATAAAACACGTGTCATTTCATCGCCATCGAGTTCTGCGATAGCATTTTTCATCTGAATCTTAGCCATATAAAAAATTATAGTGCATCGGAACGATTTTTTAAATAGGGAAAGAAAAGATTGAAAACAAATTGCGGCAATGGTGATTTTGAAGAGCGGCTCTTAGAAAATCGGTATAATTCTTTACAAAAGTCCGCCGAATTTTATATTGTTCTGCTCGCAAAAAGCCAAATAGCGTTTTTCGTCATTTTTTTCCGTAAAACCTGTAATGTAAAGCGCAGAACTTGATTTTCCGGATTTTTCAAAGTTTGCAGCAGATTTTGAAAGTTCCACAGTTTCCGCACTTCCAGTATTTTCCGAGTCATTTTTTTTGACTTCAGCAAAAATTTCCAGAGCATGCCGCGTAACTCCTTCGCGGCTGTCAACAACTTTAATTTCCGCTCCGGCAGCATCTTTTATTTCTTCCGCCATATTCAAAAAGTGCGTGCACGCAAGAACAATAACATCGCATCCGTTCTGCTTAAAATAATCGCAGCAAGGTTTTGCCGCATTTACACGCTCTTTATAATCCGCAAAATAATATTTGTGCTCAATAAAATTTATAAGTTCAGGCGCGCCGAGCGAAAAAACCTCGCAATCACCGGCAAAATCAGAAATCAGACGCTTTGTATAGGGATGATTTACAGTTGCGTTCGTAGCCAAAAGTCCAATCCGTTTTGTTTTTGTAATTTTTGCAGCAGGTTTTACAGCAGGAACTGTTCCTACAAACGGAATTTCCGGAAAACGTCTTCTAAGCTCATCCAATGCGCTCACAGAAATTGTATTGCAAGCCACAACAATCACGTCCGGAAAACATTTTTCTATTATCTTTTTTACACATTCAGAAGATTTTTCTATTATTTCGCTTTTTGACTTTTCGCCGTAAGGAAAATTTTTTGTATCTCCAACATAAACACAAGACGCATCCGGCATTTTATTTTTTAAATATTTTAAGTACGGAAGTCCGCCAGTTCCAGAATCAAGATAAGCAAAATTTACTTTCATAATTAAATAATAAAGATTTGACTAAACAACCGCAATCCTTTAACATTTTTCTATGTTTTCTTTAAACAAATGTTTAGTAAGAGCGTGTCACAATATTTCAGTTTCAACTTTTAACCAGAACGGTGAAATTACCGAAGAAAATAGCTACTGCATTGACCATTCTCCGAATCCGGGCAAACTTCACCAGGATATCATAAACTACATACAAAATCACGAAAAAATCGTAGGACTTTGCGCAAACGGTCTTACATTCGCAAACATAGATCTTTCCGGAAAAAAATTTTACGGATGCAATTTTCAGCGCTGCACATTCACAAACGTCCACTCAAAAGGGCTTAAAAGCCGGATGAGTTTTTTCGACTTTGCTGTTTTTACAGACTGCAACTTAATAGAAAGCAACATTCATTTTACATCATTTGCCGGCTGCACTTTTTCCAGAACTCTTTTTACATCGAGCGAACTTCTGGAAAACAACTACAACGGAACAAATGCACTGCAGTCTTCATTTGACGATTCTGACTTGTACAGCTCAAGATTTATAAATTCAACGCTTGTAAATATTTCATTCAGAAACTGCAACTTAAAAAAAACAATATTTACGGGAGCAAAACAGGAAAACGTTTCATTTAAAATGTCCAACACAAGGGAAGCAATATTTGACGCAACCGGAAGCGAACTTTTTAAAGACATTGCTTCTTCAAAAAATAATCCGGATATCGGAGACGTTTTATGAAAATTTATTTTACACTTAACACAGGCGGCTATTCAAACACATACATTATTTCAAATGAAAAAACAAACGAAGCAATTCTTATTGACCCGGGACTTCTTAGCGAAGAAATCATCAAAAAAATAGAAGACAATAATTTAAAACTTACCGCCGTTCTTATTACGCACAACCATCAAAGTCACGTTCACGGCTTAAAAACCCTGCTTAAAATTTACAGTCCGCAAATTTTTGGCGCCGATCTTGAAATCGCCGGCAACAAAACAAATGTAATCACAGGCGACGGTTCCATGAGCCTTGCAGGAATGACTGTGCGCTACATGAATCTGCCGGGACACTCTTCTGATTCTATGATTTACCAAATCGGAAACGCAATTTTTACCGGAGACACTCTTTCAGCCGGCATTCTTGGAATAACAAATTCCAGCTATTCAAAACATCTTTTAAGGCGCAACGTAGAAGAGAAACTTCTTTCACAACAGGAAAACACAGTTTTATTTCCGGGACATGGTCCGCCGACAACCGTAGCAGCGGAAAAAGAATTCAACAACGATATAAAAAACAACTAAGGAAGGGAAAGTCTTCCCTTACGGCCGCATTTCATTGCGGCCTATCCTTTCTACGGGGCTCAAATGCCGCCCCGTAACGCCCCGCAAAACATTCCGGATAAAAAATATCCAGTACCAGGCTATCTTGTTATCAGCGCAACCCGTCCTGCAGACAATCCCCAGGAATCAAAAGCATAAGAATCAAGAACGCGGCAAGCATCTTCAAAAGTAATAGCGCTGGTTGCTTTTACCCAATCACAAAGTCCATTCTGGTATTTCATCACAGAGCCGCGGTTTGCAACATGAATAAAATACTTTGCAGTCTGGCTTAAAGGCTGCTGCATAAGATAAGCCATAAATTCATTATGCATCAAATATTCATCATTCTGGTCGTATCCCAACCCCGGCTGACTTGCCCAATAGCCTTTCATAAAATTTATCGTATCAGAATCAACCGTATAATAAACCGCAGCAACCGCATTTCTAAAAGCCTCGTCTGTAAAAAATATTCCGTGCCAGGCTTCATGAGCTGTAAGAGACTGCCGTAAATATCCGGGCGATTCCCTGGAAATAGAAATCACCGCTCCTTTTCCAGCTTTATAAACAGAAGAATCAGGAATTATAACCTTATTTTTAATTAAAATATCCTTTAATAGATATTCTTTTTCAGAAAGAATAAAATTCTCCCGCTCCGCTTTAGTATAAAAAGAAGCAAGACTTTCCGCTCTGTAATCGTGCGCATTGTAACCATGCATATCACCAAGTTCTTCATCAGTTAAAAGCCGGCCTTTAAAACCGGCCTTTTCAACGTAAAAAGCAAGCCTTCTAAAAAAATCATCCTGAATTTTATAGTTCAAAGTGTCAAAAATCAAAACACCAGGAAATCTGTCCCATTCATAAACTTCATAATCTTTTACCCTCCAAGTTGAACTTTTAGAGGAAAGAATTAATCCCGGATCTGTTTTTAGAGGAACAAGGACTTTATTCGGTTCCGCCGGTAGCAACCCAGATTCGTTCATTGTCATTAAAATTTTAGAAACAAGTTTTGGATTTTCCGTAATTTCATAAAAACTGAACGGATTGATAAGAGTAGAACTTTGCAGAACATTCTCCTTTACATCCGCAGTTCTTCTGAACGTAAGCTCATCGCCGCCGGCATTTATTTTAACTTTAAGCTGATTTTCAGAAGTTCCATAATCTGCTGCCGGAAAAAATCCGACTTCAACTTTCGGCATAATCGAATATCGTGTATTTTCTACCGGAAAAACTGTTGTGCATCCTGAAAAGTCAACAGAAACAGCAGAACCGGCAAAACTTCCGCCGTTGGCAGAAATACCGTAAAAAGGAATTTCTTTTGTAAAATCAAAGCCAACACGCGCTCTTCCTACAAGAAAATCAATTATTTTTACAGGATATTCTGAATAAATCACAAAACCCTGCGGCAAATCTTTATTTTTCAAGCCTTTTTCAACAGCAAGAGCATTGTCAAAAACAGAAAGTCCTTTTTCATTTTTTATGAAACTTCTAAGGTCGCAGCCGGAAAGAATTCTCTTTTCTTTTGCGGCAAGTTTTCCTTTTTCCGTAAAATCATCCGAATTCAAAAATCCGAAATAAAATATTTTTGCGTTTTCTGTTGCTGTCTTAAATTTTTTGCCTTTTACATTTCTTACTCCCATCCTCACAGAAACGCTTATTGAATCAAATTGATTGTAATAGTCTGAAAACAACTTCTGTTCATACGGAGTAAATTTGTAATAAGCATATCCGGGTTTTACAATTCTGCCGGAAGAAGCGTTTTTATTCAGCGCGCGCATTTTTTGCGCAACCGTACCGGAATTTTCAAAAGAAACATAAGTTTTTGAATACATATTCGCAGCGTATCTAAAACAAAGTACCGCCGCATCTAAAATCAAAAAAACAAAAATACATGCAATAATAATTTTTTGTTTGCGTTCCAATTTTATTTCCATAACTTAATACTACAATTTTTTTTGTAAAAATACTATATTTTAAAATATGACAAAAGCGATCCGCCTTCATA
>CAYXDA010000147.1:0-4408 GCA_964463615.1 uncultured Treponema sp. | reverse complement strand
GTTTGTGCATGGTAACTCTGATTTCCGTTAGTTTGTTTGCTTATAATCCTCCGGCAGGGGGGCAAAGTCTTTTTAATATTTCCAGTCCTACGCAGCTTGTTTCTGCTTCTTCTGTTGCCGGCGGCGGAATTTTTTATCCTGGACCGGATTCAATTGCTTTTAATCCGGCGCTTCCGTCGTATGAAGATCGTGTTCAGCTGGATGCGGATTTTTCAATTTTAGTGAATAAGGGAAAAGGAGATTCCGGAGCCGCTTTTCAGACAGGAATCTTAATTCCGATGAAAATGTTTAATCTCAGCGGGCTTTTGAACGGGATTTTTCTTCATGCAGAAGATATGGATGTTGAAAAATCTATGAATTTCAAAGCCGGACTTTCAAAAGAAGTTACGGAAAATCTTAGCGTTGGTCTTAATCTTGATGCCGGTTCATTATGGGGAGTTGAATCTGACTGGTCGCTTGGAGCCGGTATTGGTGCGCTTTACAGAAGAGTAACTCTTGGCTTTTTGAAGGATTTTAGAATAGGTGTTTCCGCTTTGAATTTGGGAAAATATTATCAGTCGGATAAAATTTTGGGAATCGATGAAAAATCTGCTTCTGTATTTCCGAATTATGTAACTTTGCGGACAGGTGCGGGAACAAATATTATAAAAAATGATTCGTTGGTTCTTGGCGTTTCGTTTGATGTTTCCACAATGTGTTTTCAAAATATTGTTTTTGACGCAGGAATTCAACTTGGCATAAAAGATTTGATTTTTGTGAGCATTGCGGAAAGAATTGATGTTGCGGAATGTGCTGAAGGCAGTGCGGATTTGCTTCCTGCTGTCGGTCTTGGTGTAAAATTCAATTTGAATGCTTCGAATAATTCATATCTTTCTGCGCATAATTGGGATAAAAGTGAAATTTTAGCGTCGGGCGCTTGGCAGCAAAAATACGATAATATAGAAGTTATTTCTGCCGGAATGCGGGTAAAACTGGGACAAAAAGATGTTGAGCCGCCTGTTATTAAAATTTGGGATGAAGAATAATAAGCTGCGGATTTGGAGTCAAAAATGAAAAAGAATTTTTTTGTAAAGATAGCAATGCTTGCTTGTGCTTCTGTTGTATTTGCGGAGCCGGCTGTAAAATATATTTCGCCTAATAATGACGGTGTTCAGGACAATCTTACAATTCCGTTGAAAATTTCTGACCGTCACCTTATAAAATCATGGAATTTGATTATAGAAGATAACAGCGGAAAAGTTGTTCGCACGATAGGAAATAAAGTTGCGCTTCCGGAAAAAGTTAATGTGAAATCTTTTTTTAAGCAGCTGGTTACGCCAAAACAAGGCGTTATTGTGCCGGAAAATGTAGTTTGGAACGGTGCAATGGATAACGGAGAAACTGCTCCGGACGGAACTTACTATTATTATTTTCAGGCAACTGATGATAACGATAATACAGGTACAACTCAAAAATATGCGGTTGTTGTTGATACCAGCGCACCGGAAATTACGCTTTTCCAGCCGGCAGACAAAATTTTTGGCGAAGGCGCAAAATCGGATTTTTTAATAAAACAGTCCGGTTCTTCAGAAGACAAATGGACTGGAATATTCAAAAATACTTTGGGGCAAACTGTAAAAACGTTGAATTGGTCAAACGGTTCGCCTGAAAATTTCAGATGGAACGGAACTGATGATGTCGGAATGGCGGTTGCAGACGGAGTTTATTCTTACGAAATTTCTTCAACTGATCGCGCCGGAAATACTTCTGAAAGTGCGGTTATTTCAAATATCATTTATTCTGCGCAAAAACCGGCGACTAACATTCTTATTTCCGGAAGCCGCTACTTTTCGCCGGATACAGATTCTTTGCTTTCTGATATAAAGTTTGAAGTTACAATTCCTGTTCCGGAAAAATCAAGCGGCAATAAACTTACTTCGTGGTCGGTACAGATTTTTAATTCAAACGGAAAGCTCTGCCGCTCATATGACAGTTCAAAGAGCGAACTTCCGCCTGAAGAAATTGTTTTTGACGGAAAAGATGATGAAGGCAAAAAACTTCCGAACGGAAAATATCAGGCTTTTGTAAAAGCGTCTTATCTTAATGGTTTTGAAGCGGCAACCTTAAAGTCTCCGGAGTTTATTCTTGATACAACAAAACCTTCCGCTCAGATTGGAATTTCGGCTTCCGTTTTTGGCGGTGCGGACAAGCCGAATGTAAAAATTTCTATGCTTGACGATAATACCGGAAAATATGCGGCCGTTCCTGTATGGCGCGGTCGTATTTATAACGAACAGACTGGTGTTACGGTTCGCGAATACAATTTTGGCCAGTATCTTCCTGATAATATTTTATGGAATGGATTTGATTCGGACGGAAAACTTGCTTCTGATGCAAAATATCGTTTTGAACTTTCTGCAACGGATTTGGCAGGAAATAAAGGTGTTGTTGCGGCAAAGGATTCATTCACTCTTGATACAAAAAAAGCTACTATTTTGCTTTCTTTAAGTGATTCTGCTTTTAGTCCCAACAATGATAAAGTAAAAGATACGATTCAGTTTCTTCCGGTTTTAAAAGATGCTTCGGGAATTGAATATTACAATCTTGAAATTCGTAACGATAAGAATTCAAAAATCAGGACAATTCAAGGAACAAAATCTTTGCCTGCTTCAATAACTTGGGACGGAAAAGATTCTGCGGGAATTATAAGCAAGGACGGAAATTACAATGCAACTTTAATTGTCGGAACAACAAATGGTAATGTAATTTCTGTTGTTTCTTCAACTTTTGTGCTTGATACGGTTGCGCCTTCTCTTTCTGCTTCTGCCCCTTGGTCTGCGTTCAGTCCGGATGGAGACGGAAATCAAGATTCAATTCCTGTGACAATAACTGGTTGTACTGCAGAAAATCTTTGGATTGCAGAAATTCGTAATTCAAAAAATAAAACTGTAAAACGATATTCTTGGAAGGGAAAAATCAAAACAGATTCAAAAGATATGTTTGAATGGAACGGCTCTGATGAATCCGGAAACAAAGCTCCTGACGGAATTTATTCTATTGTGATTTCTTCTGAAGATTCTGCCGGAAACGCATTCAGTACAACAATGGCTGGCTTTACATTGGATACGCGAGAAACAAAAGTTTATGTGACCGCAGAAAATGAGGGAATTTCTCCGAATGGTGATAAAATTCTTGATACTCAAAAATTTGATATAAAAGCGTCTGTACCGGACGGAATTCTTACTTGGAATTTTGATATCAGAAGTGAAAACGGAAATTCTGTGCGCGGCTGGTCTGATAAAGACAGCGCAAATCTTCCTGCTTCTATAACATGGGACGGTTTGGATAGCGACGGAAAAGTTGCGGAAGGAACGTTTTCCGGCACATTGAATGTAACTTACAAAAAAGGAAATAAAATTTCTGCTGTTTCTGCACCGTTCGTTTGTACTGCAATTCCGCCGGTTCTTAGCGTTAAGACTGCACCTGAATATTTTAGTCCGGATAACGATGGAACGGATGACGACTTGTTCATAAAGTTGAGTGGAACTTCTAAGGCTTTGATTAAGAATTGGTCTTTTGTGATAAAAGATCCTAACGGAAAGCCTTTCTGGCAGACTAAGGGAAATTCTTCTATTACAGAGCGGATTGTTTGGGATGGACTTAGTAATATTCAAAAGAATTCAAAAGGATATGCGGAAAGAGTTCAGTCTGCAATGGATTATCCTTATGAATTTACAGTTTCCGATAATCTTGGAATGACAAGTGTTGTAAAAGGCCTGATTTCAATTGATGTTCTTGTTATAAGAGATGGAGATGTTTTGAAAATGGCAGTTCCTTCCATTATATTCCGCTCTGATAATGCGGACTTTAAGACAAATAAAGATGTTGCAAACGGACTTGATCCTGCAATTGCCGCAAACAATGAGCGTGTGCTTAACAGAATTGCTGAAATTCTTAATAAATTCAAAGATTATAAGGTAACAATTGCAGGTCATGCAAATCGTCTTACTGATTTTGAGGCGGAAGAAACGGAAGATAATCCGCGGGAATGGGGACCGGCGTTAATTCCTCTTTCTGCAAAAAGAGCGGAATTTGTAAAAGATTATCTTGTAAGAAAAGGTGTAAGTTCAAATCGTCTTTTTACTGAAGGTAAGGGCGGAACTGAACTTGTTGTTGATTATAAAGACAGGGATAATAACTGGAAGAACAGACGGGTTGAATTTATTCTTGAAAAATAGTGATTTGCGGTCTTTCTGATTCTTTGCGCTTTCTATGAAAAAAAAGACCGCATTTTGAAAAAAAAATTAAAAAAAGTATTTTGCGCATTGACATAACTTGTGCAATATTATATATTAATACCACGTTCGCAAGAACAATGGTTGCTTAGCTCAGCTGGTAGAGCAATGGACTGTTAATCCATGTGTCGCAG
>CAYXDA010000146.1:0-4439 GCA_964463615.1 uncultured Treponema sp. | reverse complement strand
TGAAGAAGAACTTGGCGATAACGCAGTTTACGGATATGCAAAATTAAAGTAATTTCGCTTTAATAACAGAATGGCTGCTTGATTGTTCAGGCAGCCATTTTTTATAGCCATATGCTTATGCCAAGTCATTTTATTTTATGCAGATGAAAAGATTTTTTTTATCACTTTTTTTATTCTTGATTTTTCCCATTTTTTTTAATGCGCAGGAAAGAGATTCTGCAGACAGCGCTTCCAAAATACATTTTAATCCTTGGGAACTTCTGATTTATCGTCCTGAAAACAGCGGAACAATGAACAATATCCGCTGCTGGTTAAAACTGGAAGATGAAAATGGCAATGATGTAACTTACACAAAGTGCAAAGCAACTTATTATTATGCAAATAATGTTGTAAAAGACAAAAAAGCGGAAACAATGCAGTTCGGAAGCATTTTTCATCATTCTGCGCCAAGACAAGTTTTTAATTATCAAAAGACTTATTATTTGGAAGGCGGACTTGTGATGTATCTTCTTTTAAAGCCTGGCAAATACAAAATAAGCGTCTATACACCTGAAAATCAGCAGTATCTTTCAAAAGTTGAAAATAAGAGCGAATGGAAATCCAATGTTTTTGAATATGATACGGAAAATCCCGCGAAAGTAATTTTTGTAAGTCCCACCGCTAATGAAAACGGTTTTTACAATGGCGGCTGGCATATTGATTATAAAGCACCTGAATATTACAGATTTACAAAACCGCAGATCTTAAATTAATAAAGAAATAAAGAGCAGTTTTGGCTTTTTTTTAATTGAAAAAAAAAGGCTACCTTTTACAGTAGCCTATAAAAAAACAAACCTATTTGTTTACGCGATCTTTCAAAGCCTTTCCAGCCTTGAATTTCGGAGTTTTGCTTGCAGCAATATTAAGTGTTTCTCCGGTTCTTGGATTACGTCCTGTTCGAGCAGCGCGCTGTCCAACACCAAAAGTTCCAAAACCGATAAGAGCTACATCATCACCCTTTTCCAATGCTTTAGAAACATTTTCTACAAATGCTTTCAAAAAAGCTTCTGTATCTTTTTTTGTGAGTTTTGTGTCTGCTGCAATAGCATCAATAAGTTCTGATTTGTTCATTCCGAAACTCCTTATTACATATATATGTTCAATTATACACAGAAATGCAAGATATTCAAATAGAAAAATACAATATACTAATTTTTTTTTTTGAGTTTTTATTCACTCTATATTTGAATTTCAGTATAATATTTATGAAGGAAACTGCAGGAGAAAAAATGAACAAAAAACGATTTAACGTTGGGCCTTGCGATTTTGCAATGCTTTTTATAAGCGCATTTTTATGCATAGGCATAAATTCGTTTTTTAAACCATGCGGACCGAAAGCCGATGGTTCTTGGATGGCTTGCCATTGGGCTGGTCAAGCATTAAAAGCATTTGCTTTGGCTCTATTTATTATTTCGCTTATACATTTTTTGATTTCAGAGCCAAAAATCAAAGCGGGACTTTCTTTTGCGGTTATTCCGGTTGCATTATTTTCTGCAATGATTCCTGGTGGCTACATAAAACTTTGCATGGCACAAACAATGAGATGCCATTCAATTACCAAACCTGCCGCAATTGCGCTTTCTGTTCTTATGATTTTATCCGCTGTTATTGATATAATCTTGCAAAGTTCGAAAGCAAAGAAAGAATAAAACTTTTTCAGAATTGCTGACTTTCCTGTTTGTTATAAAACTGAAAGACAGCAATTCAGGCTAAAAGCAGTCAAACTTATATTTTGAACTGGTCTATCTGTTCGCCGATTTTTTCAATTGAAGTGTCCATTTCCACAACAAGAGATTTCAAAGCAATGCCAGTCTCGTTAATTTTCTTTGCAACAATGTTCATTTCTTCCATTCCATTTTTCATGCTCATTGTTTCATTCTGAAGATTATTAACTTCCTGAAGAATCTGTTTGTTTCCTTCGGACATTTCAAAAGAAGAAGTCTTAACTTCCTGCGTAGAATCGTTCATGTTGTTAAGCGCAAGTGAAATTTGCTTTGAACCTTCACCCTGCTCTATCATTGAATTTTTGATTTCCTGAACAAGGTTGTTTGTTCCTTTTATTCCGCCGCTTACGCTTGCAAACGCATTTTTAGCATCTTCGGCAGCTTTTACCATTTCGTCAATGCTTTCTGTAATTCTGTTCAACTGCACGCCGATTGTTTTTGACTGTTCGGAAGAAGTTTCTGAAAGTTTACGAATTTCGTCCGCAACAACAGAAAATCCTTTTCCCGCTTCGCCGGCATGCGCCGCCTCAATAGCTGCATTCATAGCCAAAAGATTTGTCTGCTCCGCGATGTTGGAAATTACAGAGTTCGCTTCCTTAAGTGCTTCTGACTCATTTTCAATCGCAAGAATTCGTGTGCTTACATCATCTTGCTTTTGAACGCCAAGCAACGCCCGCTGTTCAAGTTCTGTAAATTCCTCCGCCATTTTTTGAACAGAATTATTTACGGAATTAATATTTCCTATCATCTCTTCTACAGAGGCAGATGCTTCTTCAATCGCGGAAGCCTGACTTTCTATCATTCTGTTCAAAGATTCAATATTAGAAGCAATCTGATTTACTGCGCCGGCAGTTTCCTGAACGCTGTTCGACTGCTTGGAAATGTTTCCGCTCATACTTTCAATTGTAGCAGTAATTTGTGTAATTGCAGATACTGTATCTTCTGAACTTGCATGCAAGGTTTCCCCGGAGCGGACAAGTTCCTGTTTTGAATCTTTTATGGCTTTTACAATTTCCTGAAGTTTTTCAGAAAACTTATTGAAGCCGTCCACAACGCGACCGATTTCATTATTCTTTTCCAGATTAATGCGCTTTGTTAAATCCGCATTACCGGTGGCAATTCCCATAATTGATTCTGCCACGACTTTTAACGGAGCAAGTTCCCTGAAAACTGCCAGGGCAACAAGCAAAATTATAAAAATTAAAAGTCCTATGCCAAAAAATATCATCCACCAGGCAATATTTTTTCCTACACCATATACTGTATTTGCTTTTAAGATAATTCCTAAAGTCCATTCCGTAAATTCTACGTTTTCAAGAATCAATAGTTCTTCACCGACTTTTGGCATTTTAATCCATTTTGTAGCAACTTGTCCGTTTTTTGCACATTCGTAACCAAGAGTCTGTATTTGACCAAGAATAGCTTGAACTTTAGGATCGTTCTGGTCGCCCATAACAGAATTATCGCCTTTAGCAACAATAACTTGTCCATCTGCTGAATAAAGGCCTAAAAGTCCCTTATCACCAATATTTATACCGTTAAGAAGGTTGGACAGGTTATCCGCATTGACTACCGCACAGAAGAATCCGATATTTCTTTTATTTACTGTAACTGCTTCTGAAATATGAAGGACCGACTTTCCGGTAACTTTGCTTTTTACAGGATTATCTATAAAGTGCTTTTTTCCTTTCTGCATAATTGCCTTATAATAATCTCTGTCAATAACATTTGTTTGAGTGCCAATATCAGAAAAGAAACTTCCGTCAGCAGAAACATAAGCAACATAGTCAAATCCTGCAAAACGATTACTTTCATGATCACGAAGCCAAGAAACAATCTGATTTGTTGTGCCAGTCTTTGCAATGTCTGAATTTGAGTAATACGTTAATTCGGCAAAATATTCTCGAAGCGTTTTTGAAATTTGAGAAGAACTTAAGTCTGCCATATTAACATAAAGCTGCGTATTTTCTTTTTTTGTCTGTTTTATAGCCCGGTTTGAAATAATTAAAATTTCTATGCCGGTAAGAACAGTAACTGTTATAGCAATGATTGCTACAATTTTAAAAAATAATTTTCCGTTATTTTTTTTAGTACCTAAATCTGCTTTCATTTTTTCCTCCGGAAATACACTTATTATTATCGCTCTATTTGCTTGTAAATTCAAATGAATTTTGATTAAATGCTTTAAAAATATAACAAATTAATAAAAACAATAAATCTGCTGATTCAAGTGTAAAATTACATTAAAAAAATCCATTTTTTTTCTATAATTGACATTTTTGCACTTGAAACGATTTTGCGAATTTACGATAATGATAGAACATACTTATAAGTAGGAGTAGTTATAAATGGCTACAATTAACATCAGAGACGATGAATCTTTGGAAAAAGCTATCCGCAGATTCAAGAAGATGGTAGAAAACGAAGGTATCGTTCGTGAATATAAAAACAGAAGATATTTCGTTAAACCTTCGGCTGTACTTCACCAGAAGAAAACAACTCTGGAACACAAAAATTTCCTGAACAAGAAGAAAGCGCAGCGCGCTGCTTCTAAAGGCGATCGCTAGGAAATAAAAAAGGCTTCGTTTGTAGCGAAGTCTTTTTTATTTTTTTGCAGACAAAAGTAATATAGCAGACAAAAGTAATATAGCAGACAAAAGTAATATAGCAGACAAA
>CAYXDA010000145.1:0-4464 GCA_964463615.1 uncultured Treponema sp. | reverse complement strand
AATAATTCCATTTGAATAAATCAGAGAAAGATAGATTCCGCTTTTATCCGGTGAATAAAAAGAACGACCTAACCGTCCTCTTCCTGCGGTTTGTTTTGCCGCAACATAAACAGTTTTATGCAAACTTTTAGAATCAGTAGCGGCTAAATCGCGTTTCGCCTGAGTATTTGTTGAATCAATCTCATCGTAAAATTTTATTTTTACAGTTTTATCACTTACAAATTTCAAAACTGTTTCCGCATTGAAAATATCATCAGAAACAAGTTTGTATCCGCGGTTTGTCAGCGCTTCTATCTGAGCGCCTTGTTTTCTTAGCGCATCAATTGCTTTCCAAACAGAAGTTCGCGTCACACCGCATTTTTTTGCAAGTTCTTCACCAGAAACAAATCCGTCAGTTGAATTTACATTTTGCAAAACAGAAAAAACTGTATCTTTTACAGACATTATTTTTTATTTCCAAGAACCGTAAAGTTTTCTGCAGGATTTGCAAATACAATTCCACTTCCAGGTTTAGAAAGACAATCAAGATTTTTTACAGAATCTATAATTTCATTTGCCTTGCTGTTTTCCGCAAGAATCAAAAGCATGTCTTTTTCAGGTACAATTTCAACACCAAAGAATGTTTCATCCCCCGGACGTGCAGTTCCGCGAGCAGAAATTATTGTTCCGCCAGTTGCACCCGCACTTCTAGCCGCAGCCATTGCATCTTCCGCAAAACCTTTATTTACAATTATTGTTATAAGCTGATGAGTTGTTTCTGTCATATTTCCATCCTTTTCTGTAAGTTTTCCTGATTTTATAAACTGAGAAACTTTTGTCGTGAACACAATTCCAAACGGTTGTTTTCTATCTGATGTCGCATCAGTTATAGAGTTTATAATCTTTTTTGTATTTTCTGAAGGAACTATAATATAAACTATATCTTTGCTTGAATCTGCAATTCCAAGAATCTGAAGAAAAGTATTCGCCGCAGTTCCTTTTCCTCGAGAAATTGTTCCACCTTGCGCTCCTGCATCTACCGCCGCATGAGTCAAAACTTCTCCATAATTTTGCGGAACAATACCAATAATCATATCAAAAGACATTAATTCCCTCCTTTTTCTGTGATTTTGTTTTTGTGCTTTTTTACAGTAAATACAATTCCCAGAATTTGAATCGCTATCAGCGGTGTCATCGCAACCAACGCTATAACACCAAATGCATCTGAAGAACCACCCGCAGCATGCGATGCGCCCATTGTAAATGAAAGTACAAAAGTTGATGTAATTGGTCCTGAAGCAACTCCACCGGAATCAAATGCGATTGCCGTAAACAATTTAGGGCAGAACGCCATAAGAATTAATGCTATTGCATAGCCCGGAAGAACAATTTTCATAATACTAAAACCTTCCAATGCACGCCACATCGCAAGACCAATTGCAACTGCTGAACCCGCAGCCAAAAAGGTCAACATAAATTTTCGCTTTATAGTTCCACCGGAAAGATTTTCTACTTGTTCAGTAAGAACCCAAACAGCAGGCTCTGCGCAAACAACAACCGCTCCCAGAACAACTCCAGTAAGAATTAAAAATAAATTCCAAAATCCGCCAAGTTCAGTCGCTTTTTGACCAAGCAATGCGCCCAGTTGCTTTCCTGCATCCATAAACCCGCCGTTTACGCCAATAAGAAAAATCGCAAGTCCAATAAAACTGTAAACAAGACCAACTATAATTTTTGCGACTTTTCGAGGCGGAAGGTGCAAAAGAAAAATTTGAAAGAACACAAACAGAATAAACAGTGGAAAAATAGAAAGTGCAGCTTCTTTTGCAATTCCAGGAATCAATTGAACAAAAATTCCCAAACCGGCAATACCTCCTGCCTCAGAAACAAGTGTGCTTTCCGGTGTAAGAGTTCCTGTAGCCGAAAGAAAAATTCCATACGCTAAAACTGCCATAATAGGTCCTACAGAAGTAACCCCAGTAAGACCAAAACTTTCACTATCTTTATCCGATCCTGTAGCGCGAACTGAAGAAACACCTATACCAAGAGAAAGAATGAACGGAACCGTCATCGGACCAGTAGTTGCTCCACCAGAATCGAACGCTATTCCCCGAAAAGATTCCGGAGCGAAAAACGCCAATACAAAAAGTGCAACATACAAAATTAAAAACGTTACTTTTAACGACCAATTCATAATTGACCTTAAAAGACCAATCATAATTAAAAGTCCAACTCCAGCGGCAATAATGTAAACCATAGTAGTTTTGTTTACTGTATTAAAAACGCTGTGTATTTGATCTCCAAACACTTGAATATCTGGCTCCGCAACAGTTACAAGGAAGCCGATAAAAAAAGAAACACTAAGCAAAAGAAACAGGTTCTTTTTGGAAACCAATGCAGAACCGGCCTGTTCGCCAATCGGTCTGATTCCTATATCAACACCAAGCAAAAAGACTGTAAGCCCGATTATAAGCAAAATTCCACCGATTAAAAATCTAATCAAAAGTGGTCCGCCAATCGGGGCAACAGTTAATCCCAGCACAAAAACTATAAGCATTACAGGCAATACTGATGTTACAGTTTCTTTAAATTTAGCAAAGATGTTCAAGCGCTACTCCTTCCTTATATGTATTTTCAGCTTTACAACCAACTCATAAAATTTTTTAAAGACTATTCCGTTTTTTTTCCGTAACAATCCCAACCTTTTCTTTCAATTCCTTCAACCCATTTTTTAGCCCACTCTTTAGCTCCGGCAAGATCTTGATCGCGGTAATTTCCACATTCCTTTTCTGTTGCAGCCGGAACAGGCTTATCCCAATCAGCAACTTTTTTAAGAACATTGATCATCCGCTCTGCAATAAATTTTTCATCGCGATCGCCAAAAACTGTAAAGTAAAAACCAGTTCTGCATCCCATAGGACTAAAATCTATAACACCGTCAACCTCATCACGAATATATTCAGCAACTATATGTTCAATAGAATGAATTGCTCCCGTTGTCATAAACTCTTTGTTAGGCTGACAAAAACGAATATCAAATTTCGTTACAACATCACCTTTTTCTCCAACTTTTTTTCCTGCAAGACGCACATAAGGCGCAACAACTTTTGTATGATCAAGATTAAAACTATCAACCTTGTAATGACCTTCTGAATGTTCAGACATAAATACATCCTCCTAATTTAATTTATAATTTTTATTACATTATGCTAATCATTTTTAATGTAACCGCAGCACATTCTTCTGCAGCAATCTTTTCATTGAAAGAATATGTACTTTCATAAGAATCATCCGCATTGTCAGAAATACAGCGCAAAATCACAAATGGAACATCATTCAAAAAACAAGCATGCGCAATTGCCGCTCCCTCCATCTCAACACAATCCGGAGCACAAATCAACTCAATACGTTTTTTTTGTTCGGCGGAAGAAACAAATTGGTCTCCGCTAGCCACCCGTCCTTGAATCAACTTATAATTTTTTGCACTGTCTGACTCTTCAAAAGCTTTTTGTGCGGCTGCTATCATTTCTTCACTTGCCTTAAATGCAGAAACTTCCATCTGCGGAATTTCAGTTGGTTTGTAGCCAAATGCAGTCGCATCCATATCGTGATAAACAGCATCCGTAGAAACAACCATATCATGAATATGCAATTCTTTGTTCATTCCGCCGGCAATACCCGTATTTATAATGCCGTCAACATTAAACTGAATTGCAAGACGCTGTGCACAAAGCGCAGCATTCACTTTGCCAACTCCACTTTTTACAACAACAACATCTTTTCCGCCAAGTTTACCTTCATTAAAAACAAGATTTCCCCATTCGCTTTTTTGCAATGTTCCGTTTTTTTCCATTTCATCGCGGAGAATAGCAATTTCCACATCCATTGCACCAATTATTCCAATTTTTTTCATCTTGTTTTTCCTATTTATTTTCTTTCGCTTCTTTTATAATCAAAATTACAAAAGAAACAATCAACATAATTCCACACACAACTACAGCCGCATCCGCTATATTAAAAGTCGGCCACCGCTCAAGCCCAAAAAGTCCATAAAACTTTACATCAATAAAATCAACAACTCCGCGCGGACGGAAAAACCTATCAATAAGATTTCCAAAACCACCGCCAAGAATTCCGCAAATGGCCCATCTCTGAAAAGTTGTAAAATCCTTATTCCTAAAATAAACAACAATAACAAGAATCATTACAACAAGCGGAATCAATCCAAAACTCAATCTTCTTAATGCCAGCGGCAAGGAATCACCCAAACTAAAAGCAACACCTGTGTTGTAAACTCTGATAAACCGCAGAAAATCACCAAAGAAAGATGGACCAATTCCTAAATTTCCATTTGCATAATCAAGCGGAATATAAAATTCAATTAACAATTTTGTAATTTGATCAGCAATAATAACAGCTGCAGTTAAAATAAACGGAAGCAATTTCTTTTTTTCAATATTCATATATAAAATATACCTTTTATAC
>CAYXDA010000144.1:0-4521 GCA_964463615.1 uncultured Treponema sp. | reverse complement strand
GTATTTTTTATTATATTTCTAAATAGAATGTTTTTAAAGTAATAGCAATGTGAATAGGAGCAATTATGGACTTAGCTGAAATTGATGAAAATGGAAAAGGGTTGCTTTTTTTTGGCGAAACAAAAGTTGAAAAACTTGAAAAAATTAAAGGTCAGCCAAATGTTTATCTTCTTGAAACTACCGCACTTTTGGAGCGAACTTCGCAAATCGGCCCAAAAGCCGGACAGTTTTATCTTATAAGAAGCAAAAAAACATCAACAAGTTATAATCGTCCAATCAGTGTTTATCATTCTGAAGAAAAAATCAACAAAGACGGAAAAAAAGAAGTTACAATCCAATTTTTAATATTGGAAAAAGGTCGCGGAACACAAGAACTTTGCAATATGTATATCGGAGAATCTCTAAGTCTGATTGGCCCGCTCGGAAACGTATGGCCGCTTGAAGATGCAATGGAAGTTATTGAAAACAACAAAACATCCGCTCCTAAAATAGCAATTGTCGGCGGAGGAATCGGAGTTGCGCCGGTCGCAAATCTTGCATCTTCCCTACCTGACGGCTCTTACGATTTTTACGCTTCATTCAAATCTGGCTCTTACGGACTTGAATACGTAAAGGCTGCAAATACTGTAATCACAACAGACGATGGAAGCGTTGGAATTCACGGAATGTTACCAGCTGGATTTTCAAAAGAAGCAATTCAAAAAGCAGGATACAAAGTTATTTATGCTTGCGGTCCAGCACCAGCACTGAATTACGTAAAAAATATTGCAGAAGAACTTGGCATCAAATGTTGGATTTCCATGGAACACAGAATGCTTTGCGGACTTGGAGCCTGCCTTGGCTGTACAATAGAAACAAAAGAAGGATTAAAGCGATGCTGCAAAGACGGTCCGGTTTTTGATGCAAAGATTTTAGATTTTCCAAAACCGGCACCGCGCAGAAAACCGCTTGAAAAAAATGAAGAACCTGACTTATCTGTTGATATTGCTGGCGTTCATTTCAAGAATCCAGTAATTGCAAGCGCAGGAACCTTTGCATTTGGACAAAACTTCCGCGGAGTCAGTGATGTAACAGCCTGGGGCGGGATTGCTTCCAAAGGATGTACCTTTGAACCGCGCGCAGGAAACAAAGGAGAGCGAAGCCTTGAAGTTCCCGGCGGAAACATGAATTCCATAGGCCTGCAAAATCCAGGAATTCCAACTTTTATAAAAGAACTTCTTCCGGAAATGGTGCAACTTGGCCCAGTTGTAATCGCGAATCTTGCAGGAAGCGATGTTGAATCTTATGTGGAAGGCGCAAAACTTTTGGACAAAACCGAATGCGATATGATAGAACTGAACATTTCCTGCCCTAACGTAAAAGCTTCGGGTCTTGCCTGGGGAATGAGCGCAGACACAGCGTATTATTGCGTTTCTGCAGTCCGTGCGGTAACAAAAAAACCTTTGATGGTAAAACTTTCACCAAATGCACCAGACAACCGTCCTATCGCAATCGCTTGTATAAAAGCAGGTGCCGATGCAATCAGTTTAATAAATATGATTCACGGAGTTGCGATTGATATAGATAAAGGCAAACCGTTCTTTAATAACGTTCACGCAGGCTATTCTGGCCCTGGCTTAAAACCGCTTGCACTAAGAATTGTTTACGATGTTATAGAAGAAATTAACAAACTGCCACCGTCGCAGCGCATTCCTGTTGTCGGAATCGGAGGAATTTCCACCTGGCAAGATGCCGTTGAATTCATTATGGCAGGCGCCTATGCAATAGAAATCGGACAAGCCAAATTCACAAATCCGGACGTTGCAATCGACGTTGTAAAAGGTCTAAAAAACTTTATGAAAACACACGGCTACCATAATCTTGCAGAAATGCGCGGAATTGCACAGGTTAAAAACCGCGACAACGAACTTGGTCCTGCCGATGAAAAATCAAAATATGCAGAATTAAAAAATATGATTCTTTCAGACAAGCCGATTGTGCCAAATATCAGCAATTCAAATGTGTAAAATATTTTTACACTAAAGGGGCGGGGCTCCGCCCCTAGCTTCAACCGCGTTGCGTTTTCAGCCTACCCCACCCAGCGGGGACACCCCGCAACGCCCCGTTTCGCACATTCACAACTACAACGTAGACATAAACATAATATCAATAGCCATCGCTCATTGCCCGGTTATTATCCTTTATGCAAAGCTCATCATAAACAAGACTGCGTTTTCGCAAATCCTGTTTCAAAGAATCCGGGAACGGCATATTTCTCCAGAAAATTCCGCGAACTTCTTTATCCAATCTTTGTACGCCATTCGACTCTTTTGTCATCCACAAAACATAATCTTCAATAAAAAACGCCTTTAAATCGCCTTTCAGCTTCATCCGATCAATATGCTGATAATATTGCCCTGTAAGACCTTCTTCCATCCAATAATAAGAAGCTTTTTCCTTTGCAACTTGCCAACGCAAATCCGCAACAGCCGTAAGAACAGCAATTTTCAAATCACGCGGATACATCGGAATTACAATTCGTCCGCGACTTGTAACACGGTTGTAACGGTCAAACGGTTCCCAACAAAAACCGCGATCACCGTAAGTCGGCAAAAGCAGAACATAAGGAACTATTCTGTTCGGAACATTTTTATGAATTCGACAGAAAGCACCCGGATCAATAGATTCCACCCAACGCAACAAATCAATTACATTTTCACGGGTTCCAGTTCCTCGCTCCATACAATGATAAAATTCCCGCGTAAAAATAGGAAATTGATTTCCCTGCCGTCCAACAGTCATCTTAGCCATTTGACGTACAGTTTCAAATTCAATATTAACAGCGTCTGTATCTGCAGAATGAGGTTCTGTTCTTCCACCAACAGAAAGTTTTCCTTCAACACTGTCATAAACACCTTTTGCATCTTCAAAATCTTTTAAGCAGCGGACATATTCTTTTCCGTTTTTCGAAAGCCTATGAAGTCTGTCAGTAATTTCGCTAAAAAGACGCTGTTGAGTTTCTGAATACGGCGAACGGTGCGGTTCCAATCCAGGAATCGAACTATGCTCACAAAGTTCATTTATTCGCTCCTTAAGTTCTTGTTCCAAAACGTTCCGCTCATTCTCTTTTATATTCACAAGATTTTCAGCTGCCTGCATCTTTCCAGAATTCTTAGACTGAAGTTGTTGTAATCTGCTTTGCTCCATTGTTGCAGCTTCTTCGGCATTTGAAGCCTTTTTAGGAGCCCGCTTTTCGTCTGTCATAGAATTTGTAAGACGTCCGCTTGCTATTTCTTTAAACCATTCATCTTCATAAAGAACCGGCTCGCCTGTTGTATTTTCAAAAATTATTTTAGAAAAAAAGTCCTTTTGCTCCGGTCTAAAAAGAGAAGGAAGCAAAACCCCAAAGCGAATCATCATTCTTTTTGGCATAGGTAAATTCAGATCTGCCATTTTTGGTGCCATTCCGCGAACAAGCTCCCAATATGCAGAAATAATATTTTGTCTGTAAACCGTTCGGTCTTTTGGATCCTGATTATTCAAATATTTTGAAAGAAGCTGATGAACACGCTGCGCAGAAGCATTTTCTCCAGTCAAACAAGTTTTATAATAAGATTTATCATCAAAAACGCCCGAAGATTTATCTTCTGTAAATTTTACAATTTCATCAAAAGTATGTTTACTTAAATCAACTTCATGAATAGAAGTTTTTTTTGGTGCAGCAGCAAGTTTTTCATTAAACAATTTTGACTGTTTTGTATAACCGCTCATCGAAAAAGAATTTTTATCGTTTGAGTTAAATTCCGCAGAAACATCAATGCCTTTATCGGCTGGATTATCCACATCTTCAAGCAGTCTATTAATTTCGTCTTCAAAATCGTCAGCCATTTTCTACCTTCCGTTATTTTCTATATTAAACGCAACTTTTATTATACCACGCTTTTCGAATGAATGGAAATTTCACCGCTATTTAAAGTACGTATTTCTCCATTTTCCAACTTTACAACAAGTTTTGCATCTTCTGTAATATCCTGAACTATACATTTGTAATTTTTGTCTTGCGTATTGATTACAGGAGAAATTTCTACCGTTTTTCCTATTAAAAAAGAACAATCCTTATATTCCTTCATTGATTTTTTTATCGCATTTTTTCCGCCGTCAAGAATTTTCAGCATTTCATTTATAATTTCCGCACAAAGTTCAGAGCGCCTACGATTTTTCGTATCATCAATTACACTTCCCGCAATATTTTTTAATTCTTCCGGCTGATTTCCATCTAGTGTTATGTCAACTCCAATCCCTATTATAGCAGCATCAATTGTTCCGCTCTCAAAATTTGTAATTCCTTCTGTAAGGATTCCGCAAACCTTTTTTTTATTAACAAAAATATCGTTTACCCATTTTATTTTTGCGTCAGCGTTGTAAACGTTTTTTAAAGCGCGAACCACAGAAACTCCTGCCGAAGCCGTAACCACAGCAGGATTTTCAATAATTCCATTTGAATAAATCAGAGAAAGATAGATTCCGCTTTTATCCGGTGAA
>CAYXDA010000143.1:0-4548 GCA_964463615.1 uncultured Treponema sp. | reverse complement strand
CAAATTCAACAACGCCGTACGCTGTAGGATCTTTTACGTAATATCCAAAAATAACAGCACCTTTTTCTTTATTTATTTTTTCAGATGCTTTTTTTAATGTATTTGTAAAACTTTGTCCGTAAAAAATGTTGTCGCCAAGAACAAGTGCAACATCATCATCGCCGATAAACTTTTTACCAACAATAAATGCGTCCGCAAGTCCGCGTGGTTTTTCTTGAACAGCATATTCAAAACGCATTCCAAGCCAACTTCCGTCGCCAAAAAGTTCTTCAAAAAGTTTGATGTCGCGCGGTGTTGAAATTATCAGAAGTTCGCGGATTCCGGAAAGCATCAGAACGCTTAGCGGATAATAAATCATTGGTTTGTCGTAAAGCGGCAGAATCTGCTTAGAAACCGCCTTTGTGATAGGGTAAAGCCGCGTTCCTGAACCGCCGGCAAGAATAATTCCTTTCATATTTTCTCTCGCTTGTATAAAGATTTCATATTATAACATTAAATATGCAAGTTTTCTACATTGCAAGTAAAGTCTGCCTTCTAAATCGTGAATGGAATTGCGTTTTTTTTCTTGCGCTCTTCAAAAAAAAAGTTTTCCGCGGAAGTTTTTAATGAAATATTGTTTTGCCGTTCAACTGTCCGTTTTCAATCCTAAAATTATAAATTGCTTATATAACTTTCTTCTTTCGCCATTCTTCCAGGAATTTAGACGGATCTTTGCTGAATAAAATTTTTGCCAAAAGAACAGCCGCTTGCGGAAAGATCTGGCTCAAAGAAATCTGCTCATTTTCCGTGAATTTTCCCAAAACATAATCTGCAATGTCTCTGTCAGCCGGTTTTGTAAGACCGAATCTTAGCCGCCAAAAATCCGCAGTTCCAAAAACCTGCTTTGTGGAACGAAGCCCGTTGTGGCCGCCAAGTCCTCCGCTATTTAAAACTTACCGTTCCAAATGGAATTTCCAACTCGTCATGAACAACAAGAGTTTCTTCCGGTTTTATTTTATAAAAATTGCAAATTTCAATTATGCTTTCGCCGGAACGATTCATATAAGTTTCCGGTTTCAAAAAATAAATTTTTTCCATTTCATCAGGAATTGCAACTGCGGAACCGTCTTTTTTTGCCAAAATTCCGCTTTCTGCGCACCAGGCGGCAAGTTCTGCCGGTTCAACTGACGCAAAATTCCCCTTGAATTTGCTCTGCCAGTTTAATTTCCCGGCAAAAGCAAGAGAATCTTCAAACTGCCACGCAACATTGTGTCGTGTTTTTTCGTATTCTTTTCCGTAATTTCCCAAAAAAGCAACAAGTTTAATCATTTTTTTTACAATCCCAAGTAACAATTTAATCCAAAGCCTGCAGTTCAATCGCAATTTCTTCCATTTCCCTGTCTGTCATCGCAATTGTTTCCGCAACTCTAAAAAGTTCGCGCCTTACAGATTCCGGAATTTTCTGCTCATTTTTATATTTAAGTTCATGTTCAAGACTGGCCCAAAAATCCATCGCAATCGTTCTAAGCTGAATTTCAACTTTTATAAGATGTTCTGTTTGACTCAAATAAACAGGAATTTCCACAACAATATGCAAACTTCTGTAGCCGCTCGCCTTCGGATTTTCAATATAATCTTTTTCTGCAATCAGAGTGATGTCGGGCTGCTTTAAAAGAATGTCCCTCACATTGTAAATATCGGAAATATAAGGACAGATAACTCTAACGCCGGCAATGTCCTGCAAATTTTCAGTCATTGTTTTAAAATTTACGGCAAGCCCTTTTTTTTCAAGTTTTTTCGCAATGCTGTCAGGGGATTTTATTCGCGATTTTATAGTTTCAATAGGATTCCTTCGTCCTGTAACTTTATATTCTTTGTTCAGAATTTCAAGCTTCGTTTCAATCTGTTTGATGGCACTTTCGTAAATCATCATAATCTCTTGAAACTGAAAAGCCATCTTATAGAAATCTTCATTGCTTTGAAGTCCCGTGGAGATAATTTCAGGTAAATTTGTTTCTTCTTCCATCGCTTCCGAAATTTCATCCGTAGGATCAACTTCTTTCATAATACGTTTCATATACTTTAAAAATAATCAAAAAACATGAAAGTTTCAAAAAAAATTATAAATAAAATTTGGGCGGTCCCTGCCTAAAGGCAGGTCGGGCTTTGGCGTTATAAAATCGGGGCAATGTCTTTTACAAAAAAAAATGATATCGAATAAATTTTGAAATCTTCAGACATTTTTAAATAATTGCACCCGCCCCGATTTTTCCGTTCAAACTCGCTCCGCTCGTTCGAACCCTTGCGGGCGCAAATCCCTCCCGCATGTTGCGCAGGCAGGCAGATGTACGGGGCTACAAGTAGTCCCTCCCGCAAAACTCGCAGTTAAGCTCGTTGTTCGTAACTACAAACGTAAACTGCCTGAAAAGAGTAAAAGCGGTGGGTAAGCAACTTCGGAACCACCATTTACAGTGGAAAGGTCATTGCTTCGCACCGCTCCTTCGCAAGCGGACTGCAAGTTTTTGTTTAATTTATTGAAATACTCGCTGTCCGCTGTGTTTTGAACTTGATTATACAGCTTTTTTTTTTCTTCCGTAAAAAAAGTTCTTAATACTATTTCATCAGCTCGCGGTATTTCTGCGCGAGCCGCTTAGATTTCTTAGCTGCCAGACCGCAGTAATTCGCCGGATGTTCAAAGAAGTTTGCAGGGTTTTCAACGCCAAGTTTTTCAAGCTGGGCTGTAATGTCCGCAAATTCTTTTTCATGAGTTTTTAAAACTTCAAAGAATGTTTTTCCTGATTTTTCGGCTTCCAAAGTGATTTTTCGGATAACTTCGTGACCGTCGTTATAACCGGCTTCGCCAAGCAAAATATAAGCAGGTTCAGCAAGAACTCCGCCTCTTACCTTTCCGCCTGCACCTTCAAGGTTTTTAGCCATTCCGTCTTTGTCCGCCTGCAAGCCCTTTACAACAGAATTCATTCTTGCAACCGCCATTGTAAATCCGGCAACATAATCCGCAATAAAACGCTGGCTCGCAGAGTTTGTCAAATCCCGCTGATGTTCAGAAATCTGGTCCATGTAAAAAGTGATTACGCGCGGACACATTGCTTTCCATAAAGATTTAACGTGCTCCGAATTCCACGGGTTTCTTTTTTGCGGCATTGTAGATGAACCTACTTGAGTTGCGGAAAAATATTCAAAAACTTCACCGATTTCGGAACGCTGCAGATTTCTTAAGTCGTCCGCCAAGTTTGCGATAACTCCAAAAGCAACGTTCATCTCCAGTAAAAGCCGCAGAACGTGTTCCGGCTCAACAAGCTGGTTTGAATATTCGGAAGGTTTCAATCCCAAAAATTCAGTGTAAGTGCGCTCAAGTTCTTCAGGATCTTTTACAATCATACTTGGTCCGTTGTAAGAACCTACAGGACCTGCAAGTTTTCCGACCAAGTCTTTGCTCAGTTCTTCTATCTTAAGAATTGATTTTCCAAGTCTGGCAACAAATTCCGCAATGCTCCAGCCGAATGTGATTGGTACCGCATGCTGACCATGAGTTCTTCCTACTTGCGGAGTAGCGCATTCCCGCTCCGCGATATCACAAAGGTAATTTTCCAGTTTTTTTAGTTCCGGCAAAACAACATTCTGTGTAACATCCCGCATTCTGCAGCTTAAGGCCGTATCCAAAATATCAACGCTGGTTGCTCCCAAGTGTACAAGCGGCCCGATTTCCGCATTTACCTTTGTTTTCATAACATTTACAAGCGCACGGATATTATGCTTTGTTTTTTCTTCTTCCTTGTAAACTTCCTCAGGATCGATTTTTTCTGCAACATCATCAAGTTCAGCCGCAAGATTGTCATTCAGTTGACCTCGAACCTTCAAATGAGCCTTAACAAGCGCAGCCTCGCACTTTGCACAGGAGCGGATGGAAGCCTGTTCCGAAATATATTTAGAAAGGCCTTCGAAAACTTCTTTTTCAGATAATGAATATCTGTGATCAATACAACTAATATTTTCAAAAATGTTACGTGTTTCCATAATCTTCATTATAGAGAATTCTCAGCAGAATAACAACTTGGCTTTTTTGCTTTCAGACGAGCGTTGGAACAATGGACAATTTTTTTTCAAAATAAAATTCGCCTCTTTATAGAAGCAAAAAAAATAATACATTCGGGGGGGGGCGGGCCGGCTGGCGGTTTCGCCGGGGGCTCAACTGCCGCCGTCAGGCTTTGCGGGGTTCCGGCATTCGCCTTCATTGCGGTCCTTCCGTCGCGGGAGGCTCCGTCGGAGCGCAACGCTCCCGTGCGGTCGCGCCCCTCAAATCCTTCCCGCGTGCGCTCGGCGCCTCCGGCGGATCGGAAATCGGGGGTATTGTTAGTCAAGAATTGCGGAATATGAATCAAGAATTAAGAATTAAGAATTAAGAATTAAGAATTGCAGGACATCCTTTCTCCGGTATTTTTTTTTGTTTTTTGTGTGTATTGTGTGTATTGTGTGTGTGTATTGTGTGTGTATTGTGTGTGTATTGTGTGTATTGTGTGTATTGTGTGTATTGTGTGTATTGTGTGTATT
>CAYXDA010000142.1:2314-4558 GCA_964463615.1 uncultured Treponema sp. | reverse complement strand
AATCGCTGAAAACAGACAGGAACTTGAAAAATTAAAAAAGGCGAAAATCAATTTTAAAGCAGATTAAGAGAACACAAAAATAATAATATTTTACTTTTTATTGACCTAAACCGTTTCTGTATTTACATTTAAATAAAATGTCTGCGGAATATAAATTGCCGACAGAATGGTTTTTAATTCAATGGGCGTTGCGGGGCAAAGAGCGTTTTTGTTTTGCCCCGCAGAGAGGGTGGCGGAAGACCGCTTGCGGGCTGAAGCCAGGGGGAGACTTCCCCCTTTTATATAATTTTTTGGAGAAAAAAATGAAAATTTCAAAGTTTTTTATTTCTGCAATTGCAGGATTTGTTCTTTTTACGGGTCTTTCTTCATGCAATATTTACAATGGTCTTGTTGAACTTGATGAACAAGTTAACGCTCAATGGGCACAGGTTGAAAATCAATACCAGCGCCGCTACGATTTGATTCCGAATCTTGTAAGCACCGTAAAAGGAGCCGCAAGCCACGAAACTGAACTTTACACGCAGATTGCAGAAGCAAGATCAAAAGCGGGCGGAGTCATTCAGCTTGGCGACAGCATTCTTGAAGATGAAGAAAAATTTGCAGAATTTCAAAAGGCGCAGGATTCTTTGGGCGGCGCATTGCAAAGACTTCTTTCTGTAACAGAAAATTACCCGGAATTAAAAACAAATCAGAATTTTCTTGCGCTTCAAGACGAACTTGAAGGAACCGAAAACAGAATTGCAACGGAACGCAAGCGCTACAACGATATTGCACAAAAATATAATTCTTCAATAAGAAAATGGCCGGGCGTTTTATTTGCGGACAAAATGGGTCTAAAAGCAAAAGCGTATTTTACAGCGGCAACAGAAGCCGCAACAGCACCTGCCGTTCAGTTTTAAATTGGCAAAACAAGCGCAAAATAATTTGGAGTGCAAATGACAAAAAAATATCTTTTGAAAAAAATCAAACTTTCCGAAGCAGATATGCAGGAAATAAAAGCTTCTGTTGAAAAAGCCGAAAAGAGCACAAACGGCGAAATCGCGTTGGCTTTAACAGCAGAAAGCGACAATTATTCTTTTTGGGAACTTTTGGCGTCAACATATTTGGCCGCATTTGTTTTTATAATTTTGCTGCCGTTCGCCGCTAAAATTTCCGGTTTGTACGAAAGATATTTATGGGGTTGCCCGGATTGGCTTCTTCCTACATTTTACGGAATCGCAACACTTGCAACTATTGTGTTCGGCTTTTATTTTGCAAACATACCGGCAATCGACAGAATAATTGTCCCAAAATCTGTAAAAAATCTTGCAGTAACAAACAGGGCCTTCCGACATTTTGCGCAGAGCGGAGTTTACGACACAATCGAACATTCGGGAATTTTAATTTTTGTTTCTTATTTGGAGCGGCAGGTCAGAATTATTGCGGATTCAGGAATTGCAAAAAAAATTCCGCAGGATTTATGGAACATAATCGCAGACGATTTGGCGAGCGGAATCAAGAACGGAAAAACAAAAGAAGGATTTATTGCGGCGGTTGAAAAATGCGGCGAACTTTTGCAAGAAAATTTTCCTGCAAAAGACAAAAATCCAAACGAACTTTCCGATGGTCTTGTTATTTTGGAAGATTAGCGGAGGATTTATGAAAAACAGCAGAAAGTTTATTATATCAGCACTTTTTTTAACTTTTTTTTCAATTCCATCAGTTTTTTACGCGGCAGAAGTTCCTGCACTTACCGGAAGAATCGTAGACAATGCGGATATAATTTCCAACAACGACAAATCAATAATAACGTCCTATCTTGAAAATCTTGAAAATTCAACAGGAATTCAACTTGCGGTTCTTACAATAGAAAGTTTGAACGGAGAATCCATTGAAGATTTTTCTATGAAAGTTGCGGAAAAATGGCAGCTGGGACAAAAAGAAAAGGACAATGGAGTTCTGCTTTTAGTCGCGATGGAAGAGCGAAAAGCAAGAATTGAAGTGGGTTACGGTCTGGAAGGAACTTTAACGGACACAAAATGCGGACTTATTCTAAGGAACGTTATATTTTCCGAATTCAGAAACGGCGATTATTCGGAAGGAATTTTAAAAGGCGTTAAAAATATAACCGGTCTGCTTTCCAATGATGAAGAACTTGTTTCAAACAGTGTTCTGGAAGAATCATCTTCAAAAAGTTCATATATTGGTCTTTTATACGGATTTCTCTGGATATTCGGCTGGTTCATTTTATTTTCGTGCATCGCA
>CAYXDA010000142.1:0-2304 GCA_964463615.1 uncultured Treponema sp. | reverse complement strand
GCGGAAGAAGCAACCATTTTTTGCCTTGGATAATTTTTACAAGCGCATACAGGAATTCGCACAAAAGCAGCGGAACAAACAGAACGAACTCTTCAGGCTTCCATTCAAGCCACAGTTCTTTTGGCGGAGGAAGTCATTTTAGCGGCGGTGGCGGACACTTTGGCGGCGGAGGCGCTTCCGGCGGCTGGTAAAAAATTGAAAAACTTTGAGAAACTTTTTCTTTTTTTAAGTTTTTTTTGTCCGCTCTTATTTTTTTCCTGCAAAACAACAGATTTTCGCACAGAAGCAAATTCTTTTTCTTCTGATGTTGTACAAAATATCTGGCAGGAAAAAAATTATTTTATTGCGCAAATAAATCTTGATTCTCAAAATCTTGAACTTAAGAGCTATCCAAAAAAAAGCGGCTGGATCAAACCAAAATCAGTAAAAAGTTTTGCAAAGGAAAACTCCTGTTTTGCGGCTATAAATGCAAATCCTTTTGAACAAAAATCGCGCCTGAATCCCTTTTCAAAACAAAAACCGATAGGCATCTACATTGACAGCGGAACAAAATATTCGCCGATGGAAAAGCGCTACGCTGCAATTGCATTTTACAAAAACGAAAACAAGAACGGTTTTTACGCAAAAATATTCGATGAGCAAATTGAAACAGAAAAAACGCAGAGCGGCAAAAAAATCAAGGAAAATTCCTCTTTAAGTTCGCAAACAGAAAGTGAAAAAACTTTGGAGTCAGCGGATTTTGCTTTCGGCGGCTTCTGGACAATTTTACGCAGCAAAGAAATTTGCGATTTTAAAGACATAAAAGATCACCGCTCCGCAGCAGGACTTTCCAAAGACGGAAAAAGTTTGTTTTTATTCTGCGGAAAAAAACTTTCTTACAAAGAATCCGCTGAAATTCTTAAAGAAAAAGGAGCATATTACGCATTGCAGCTGGACGGAGGTTCTTCCAGTCAGTTTTATTTTAACGGAAAAAACCGGCAGAAAAAAGCAAAAACAAGAACTCCTGTAGTAATTTTTGGATTTACTAGCAAAAACCACTGATAGTTTTTTCATATCTGATATAATCACATATTCTAATTGGAGTATCAATATGTCAGAAAATCAAATTTCACAAAACTATCATGATGAAGAAATTTCTTTAATTGATTTGCTAGCAGTCTTATTCAAATACAGAAAACTTATTATATTAATAACGGGAATTGCATTTATTGCAGCCGTTCTTTTTTCAGTTATTTCCATAAAATTACCGGCGGATATCTCGCCGCTTCCAAATACATACACATCAACAACTTCTGCATTTGTAAACGAAACCGACACAGAATCACCGCAAAAAAACAGTGCTCTTGCGGTTTATTATGCAACACAAAACAATGTTTTAGATTTGATTGTTCAGAAATTTGATCTTATAAATAAATGGAAAATAAAAGACAAGCAGATTTCCACAAGCCGAGAAATGTTGAAAAAAAATTTAAAAGTGGAATACAACAAGGATTCAGGAGTTTTTACAATATCGTACACATCAACTGATCCGCAACTTGCATTCAATATTGTGTCTTTTTTATTAAAAAAAGTGCAGGAAATGCTTAAAGACAACGAACAGCAACAGTTGCAGCAACAACTTTTACAGCAGCAGCTTATACAAAACAGCGCAAAAGCCCAGATTAATATAGCAACAGAAAAAATGCAGGCATTGCCGGAAGGTTCAGACAAAGAAAATGCCCAATCAGAATTGAATTCAGCTCAGCAGATTTACCTTCAAGCAAAGGCAGACGTAGAATTGACCAACGCAAAAATAGAAACACAGCAGGATATTCTTAAAATTTCAAACCCGGCAGAAATTCCGGAAAAGAAAGTTGGTCCAAGCAGAAGCAAAATTTGCATAATTGTTATTTTTGCCGCATTCTTCATTTCTGTTTTCACAGCATTTTTATTAAATGCAATCGAAAACATAAAAAAAGATCCGGAAGCAATGGAAAAATTCAAGGATTAACGTTTTACTTCGTCTATCTGCTCACCGTCAAGAATATAAACAATATGATTGCACATATCTACGATTTTTGAATCGTGGGTGGAAAAAACAAAAGTTATATTCAATTCTTCGTTAAGTTTTTTCATAAGTGCCAAAATTTGTCCGCCGTTTTTAGAATCAAGGTTCGCAGTAGGCTCATCCGCCATTATAATCGGAGCTTTTGTTACCAAGGCACGCGCAATCGCTACCCTTTGCCGTTGTCCGCCGCTAAGTTCAGCGGGCCTGTGATTTTTCCAAGCGCTAAGACCAACAGTTTCAATAAGATATTCAATCCA
>CAYXDA010000141.1:0-4640 GCA_964463615.1 uncultured Treponema sp. | reverse complement strand
ATTTATTTCTATAATATTCATTTTTCCCGGATGTAATTTTCCGAAAAAATCATATAAAATTTAAGGAAAAGTTTAAATGTCTTCAGAATATGGTGCAAGTAATATTCAAGTTTTAAAAGGACTTGAAGCAGTTCGGAAGAGACCTGGAATGTACATCGGTTCAACAGGTCCGCGTGGTCTTCATCATCTTGTTTATGAAACAGTTGATAACTCTATTGATGAAGCAATGGCTGGTTATTGTGATAGAATTATTGTTGCTTTGGAAAAAGACGATGTTGTACGCGTAGAAGATAACGGACGCGGAATTCCAGTTGATATTCATCCTACAGAACATATTAGTGCATTGGAACTTGTTTTAACTCGTCTTCATGCCGGCGGAAAATTTGATAAAGGTTCTTATAAAGTTTCTGGAGGTTTGCACGGAGTTGGTGTTTCTTGTGTAAATGCTCTTTCTGATTGGCTTGAAGCAACTGTAAAACGCGATGGACATATTTATCGTCAAATTTATTCGCGTGGAGTTCCTAAATCAAAAGTTGAAGTTATTGGTGATTGTTCATCAGAAGAACACGGAACAATTATCCGTTGGAAGCCAGATGCAACTATTTTTACAGAAACTACGGTTCATGATTATGATGTTTTGAAAAGTCGTTTACGCGAACTTGCCTTTTTGAACAGTGGAATTACAATTGCTTTTCGTGACGAACGGCTTGAAACACCAAAAGAAGAAATTCTTAAATATGAAGGTGGAATTGTTCATTATGTAAAAGAAATGAACGAAGCAAAAAGAAGCAAATTCTATCTTCCTTCTGAACCGATTTATATTACCGGCGAAAAAGATGACGTTATAACGGAACTTGCTTTTCAATATAATGACGGATTTGAAGAAAAAATAAATACTTATGTAAATGACATTAATACCCGTGATGGTGGAACTCATCTTGAAGGATTTAAATCTGCGCTTACTTTTGTTTTGAATAAAGCCTTGGATGCAAACGAAAAACTTAAAAAACGAATTGATAAAGATGAAAAACTTACAGGTGATGATGTTCGTTCAGGAATTGTTGCAGTACTTTCTATGAAAGTTCCAGAACCAGAATTTGAAGGTCAGACGAAAGAAAAACTTGGAAACACAGAAGTTCGCACAATTGTAGATTCTCTTGTAAAAGAAAAACTTACAATCTTCTTTGAACAGAATCCTAAAGTTTTGGAAGCAATTTTGGAAAAAGCTCTTGCTGAGGCGACTGCGCGAATTGCCGCTCGTAAAGCAAAAGACGCAAGCCGCAAAAAGACAATGTCCGACGGATTTGGTCTTCCGGAAAAACTTTCTGACTGTTCGCTGAAAGATCCTGAACAGTGCGAAGTTTACATTGTCGAAGGAGATTCTGCCGGCGGTTCTGCAAAAAAAGGTCGCGATCCAAAAACGCAGGCTATTTTGCCGCTTTGGGGAAAAATGCTGAACGTAGAAAAAGTTCGCCCTGAAAAAGTAATGAACAATGATAAGCTTGAACCGGTTATTGCCTCGCTTGGAACAGGAATCGGAAAAGATTTTAATATAGAAAAACTTCGCTACCATAAAATCATAATTATGGCGGATGCCGATGTTGACGGTTCCCACATTAGAACTTTGCTTTTGACGTTCTTCTTTAGATATATGCCGCAACTTATAGAAAAAGGCTATGTTTATCTTGCAATGCCGCCGCTTTTCAAAGTTCAGTTTGGAAAAAAAGAACCAGTTTATTGCTATTCAGAACAAGAACGCGATGATGCTTTAACTGCTCTTGGTGCGGACAGAAGCAAAGCGGATGTTCAACGTTATAAAGGTCTTGGCGAAATGGACGGAAAACAGCTTTGGGAAACAACAATGGATCCTTCGCAACGACATATGCGAGTTGTAACAATTCCAGATGCAATCGCCGCAGATAATATTTTTAGTGTCTGCATGGGCGAAGAAGTAGAACCGCGACGCGAATTTATCGAAACAAATTCAAGTTACGCAAATCTGGATATTTAGAAAATATTGGTCATTGAGCCTATCGAAATGACCATAATAGAAAAGCAAATGTCATTCCGAACTTGTTTCGGAATCTATTTTAGGAAAACAAAAAAATGCTAGAACAAACAAAAACGCCGGAAGGTGGAACTTTAATAAAAATTCCGATTGAGGAAGAAGTAAAAAAAGCGTATATCGATTATTCAATGTCGGTAATTGTGCAGAGAGCTTTGCCTGATGTTCGAGACGGATTAAAACCTGTTCACCGCCGAATTATGTACGCAATGGACACACTTCATCTTGCGAGCGGCGGGAAAACTAAAAAATGCGCTACAATTGTCGGCGAAGTTCTTGGTCATTATCATCCGCATGGCGATGCTTCTGTTTATGATGCGCTTGTTCGACTTGGACAAGATTTTGCTCAACGTTATACAACCGTAACTCCTCAGGGAAACTTTGGTACAATTGCGGGCGACCCTGCTGCGGCTTATCGTTACACCGAAGCAAAAATGTCTAAAATCACGGAAGAAATGGTTAAAGACATTTCTAAAAATACCGTTGATATGATTCCGAACTTTGACGACACTACAAAAGAGCCTGCGGTTCTTCCAGCAGCTTTTCCTTTCTTGCTTTGCAACGGAACAACTGGAATTGCGGTCGGAATGGCAACAAATATGCCGACTCACAATCTTCGTGAAGTTTCTGCGGCAATCTGCGCTTATATCGACAATCCGGAAATTTCAATCGATGAACTGATGAAATACATAAAAGGTCCGGATTTTCCGACAGGCGGAATTATTTACGGAACAGAAGGAATTAAAAAAGCGTATAAAACTGGACGCGGAAAAATTACAATCCGTTCAAAATTTACAATCGAAACAGATAAACACGGACGCGAATCAATTGTATTTACAGAAGTTCCGTATGGAATAAATACAACAAATATAATTCGACGCATAAAAGAACTTGTCCGCGATAAACAGATTGACGGAATTGTTGGCGCAAATGATGAATCTTCTGACCGAACCGGAATGAGACTTGTAGTTGACTTAAAACGCGGAGCAATTACAAAACTTGTTTTGAATCAACTTTTTGCAAAAACAGATTTGCAGTCAAATTTTGGCGTTATAAATCTTGCTCTCGTTCCTCAGGAAAAAGAAGGTGAGCCTCGTTATAGCGAATCGGAATTCAATTATGTTTTGCCGCAAACATATCTTAAACCGGAAGTTCTTACTTTAAAGCAGCTGATTTCTCACTTTGTAAAACATCGCGATGAAGTTGTTATGCGCCGTACAATTTACGATTTGAAAGTTGCAAAACATCGAATGCACATTTTGGAAGCGTTGATAACGGCAATCAATAATATTGATGAAGTCATTAAAATCATTCGAGGAAGTGAAACAACTGAAACTGCAAAAATCGCTTTGGAAAAAAGATTTAATTTTGATGATGAGCAGGCACAAGCAATCGTTGATATGCAGCTTAAACGACTTACTCATCTTCAAATTGAAGATTTGCAGAAAGAAATAAAAGAACTTCAGGCTTTGATTGATACTTTGCAGGGAATCTTGAACGACCACAACAAAGTTCTTGATATAATAAAAACTGAAACTCAGGCTATTGCAGACAAATATGGCGATGACCGAAGAACTGATATTGTCGCAAATGAAGTTGAGCAGATAAATGTTGAAGATATGATTAAGGAAGAAGACATGGTTGTCATGATTTCTAAACTTGGTTATATGAAACGAATTTCTGTAACTCAATACAAAAAACAGGGAAGAGGCGGAACGGGAAGCAACAGCACTTCGCTTTTGGAAGACGATTATATCAATCAGATTTTTATTGGTTCAACGCACGATAGAATTTTGTTCGTTTCAAATATTGGAAAAGCGTATTGGATAAAAGTTCATGAAATTCCGGAAACAACAAAAAATGCGCGCGGAACAAACATAAAAAGTTTAATTGCAATCGGTGCGGACGAAGAAATTACAACAGTTGTTACATTGCGTGATTTTAAGGAAGATGAATTCTTGTTTATGACAACAGCAAGTGGAATTGTAAAGAAAGTTCAGACTTCCGAATTTGCAAATGCTAAAACCCGCGGCATTATAGGATTGAAACTTCGCGATGCTGATAAACTTGTAAGTTCAATTTTAACAGATGGAAAATCAGAAGTTCTTCTTGTTACAAGACGTGGAAAAGCCCTTCGTTTTAGCGAAAACGATGTTCGTTCTATGGGACGGGCAAGTTGTGGTATAAAAGGAATGAAACTTGCGGAAGGAGATGAAATTGCCGGTGCAATTCAAATTGAACCTGAAGATAGCATTCTTCTTCTTACAGAAAAAGGTTATGGAAAACGCGTAAAATTTGAAAACTTTAATCCACATGGAAGAGGAACTGGCGGTCAAAAGATTTTTGGAAAAACAGAAGAGCGTGGAGAAATTGTTGGTGTTCTTGCTGTTTCTGAAAAAGATGAAATAGTATGCATGACAAGTCAAGGTAAAACTTTAAGGGTTCTTGCCGAAACTATTGCTCAGCAAGGAACTCCATCTTCCGGTGTAAAAGTTCTACGGGTTGTTGAACCTGATTTCTTGGTAGGATTTGATAAAGTTCCTGAAGATAAAAACTAATTCTTTATATTATAAAG
>CAYXDA010000140.1:0-5094 GCA_964463615.1 uncultured Treponema sp. | reverse complement strand
TATTAGTATTATACCGTATAGGGTATAATATTTATAAAATAATAAACAATCAAACAAACTTTCATCAGATTTGGAGGAATTATGAACAAAGAAATTAAAAATGCTGAAAAACAAAAATCTTCCTTTGCAGAAAATAAAACAGAAAGAACTCCGGAAGAAATAAAATCTCTTATGAACAGACTTTGCCGCGTGGAAGGTCAAATACGCGGAATAAAAAAAATGCTTGAAAATAATGCATACTGTCCTGATATTTTGATACAAGCTTCGGCGGCAAATGCGGCGCTGAACTCTTTTTCAAAAGAACTTCTTACAAACCATTTAAAAAACTGCGTTATGAACGATGCGCTGGAAGGAAAATTTGAAAAACTTGATGAGCTTGTAAAAATCTTACAGAAGATGATGAAATAGAAAACTCTTGTTTGAAAAAAGTCCATAACAACATCAATATCAATCACGCATCATAAAACTATGCTTTACGGAGGTGGATTATATGGATAAATATTCTGTTACAGGAATGAGCTGTGCAGCTTGTGCGGCAAATATAGAAAAGGCAGTCAATAAAGTTCCGGGCGTTTCAAACTGTTCTGTAAGCCTTTTAACAAATTCTATGACCGTTGAAGGAACCGCAGCCACAAGCAATATCATTGCGGCAGTGGAAAAAGCCGGCTATGCGGCAAAAAAACTGGGAGAACAAGACGGCTCTGTATCTTCCGCTTTTAAAACTTCTGAAAATCCGATTAATGAAAATGAAGAACTCTTTTTAGACAAAGAAACTCCTGTCCTGAAAAAAAGAATTGTCTGGTCAGTTACAATTCTTTTAATTTTAATGTACATAAGCATGGGGCACGGAATGTTCGGATTTCCTCTTCCCGCCTGGTTTTCTAAAAATGGCACGAATTACGTTGCAATCGGCTTGACAGAAATGATTCTTGCCTTTTCCGTTATGCTGATAAATAAAAAATTTTTTGTAAGCGGATTCAGAACTCTTTTTCGCGGAACGCCAAATATGGACACACTTGTGGCAATGGGTTCAGGAATTTCGTTTGTTTACAGTATTGCCGCTCTTTTCGGAATGAGCGATTCTGTTCTTTCCGGAAACACGGAGCGGACAATGACTTTTATGCACAATTTATATTTTGAAAGCGCGGCGATGATTGTAACACTTATCACAATCGGAAAACTTCTTGAGTCACTTTCAAAAGGAAAAACAACTAACGCACTCAAAAGTCTTATGAAACTTTCGCCGAAAACTGCAACGATTTTACTTAACGGAAAAGAAACTGAAATTCCGGTGGAAAAAGTAAAAACCGGCGATATCTTTATTGTCCGTCCGGGTGAAAATATTCCTGTAGACGGAAAAATAATTGAAGGTTCGTCCGCAATAAACGAATCCGCACTGACAGGAGAGTCCATTCCTGTTGATAAAAACATTGGCGATGAAGTGAACGCCGCAACAATAAATACCAGCGGATTTTTAAAATGCGAAGCAACGCGGGTAGGCTCTGACACAACTCTTTCGCAAATCATTCAAATGGTAAGCGATTCTGCCGCCACAAAAGCGCCGATTGCAAAAATCGCAGACAAAGTTTCTGGAGTTTTCGTTCCTGTTGTTATTGCGATTGCGATTGTAACTTTTGTAATCTGGATTATTTGCGGCGCGGATGTTACATTCAGTTTGGCGAGGGCAATTTCTGTTCTTGTGGTAAGTTGTCCGTGCGCACTTGGACTTGCAACGCCGGTTGCAATTATGGTAGGAAACGGAATCGGCGCAAAAAACGGAATTCTTTTTAAAACTTCCGAAAGCCTTGAAGCAGCAGGAAAAACACAGATTGCCGTTCTTGATAAAACAGGAACCGTAACAAACGGAGAACCTGTTGTAACAGATATAATCGCGAACGAAACGGACGGCATAAATGCAATTGAACTTTTGAAAAATGCGGCGGCACTGGAAGCGAAAAGCGAACATCCATTAAGCAAAGCGGTTATGCGAAAAGCAAAAGAGAACGGAATTGAGATCGCAGAAGTTTCGGATTTTCACGTACAGCCAGGAAACGGTTTAAGCGCAGTTTTTCACACTTCTTCATCATATGCCGCAGACGGAAAAAAAGAATCCGCAACATCATCCGATACAAATGCAAATAAAATTTTCTGCGGAAATTTAAGATACATTGAAAGCGTTGCTCCCGATTCTGTAAACGGAAAAATAAAAGAACAAGCAGAAAGACTTTCAGAAGAAGGAAAAACACCTCTCTTTTTTTTAAGAGAAAACAAACTGCTTGGAATTATAGCCGTTTCTGATTTAATAAAAGATGACAGCGCACAAGCAATAAAAGAATTGAAAAACATGGGCATTCACGTAGTGCTTTTAACAGGCGATAATGAAAAAACTGCAAGAGCCGTAGGAAAAAGCGCCGGAGTAAGCCAAGTGATTGCTGATGTTCTTCCGGATGGAAAAGCAAAAATTGTAAATGAATTCAAAAAAATCGGAAAAACGTGTATGATCGGAGACGGAATAAATGATGCGCCGGCGCTTACAACTGCCGATGTGGGAATGGCAATCGGAGCGGGAACTGACGTTGCCATAGATGCTGCGGATGTTGTTCTTGTAAAAAGCAGTCTGCTTGACGCCGTAAGGGCAATCCGCTTAAGCCGCCGGACACTAAGAAACATCCACGAAAATCTTTTCTGGGCATTTTTCTACAATATTATTCTGATTCCTATTGCGGCGGGCGCTTATTATCATTGGTTCGGATTAAAAATGAATCCTATGCTAGGTGCGGCGGCAATGAGCCTTTCGAGTTTTTGCGTTGTAACAAATGCTTTGCGATTGAATTTTGCGGATATAAAGAACGCAAAACATGACAGAAAAATAAAAATAAGCAGATCTGCGGATCTTATAGACTTAAAAGCCGCAAATAAACACGCAGTTGAACAAAAAATCAATGATGAACTTGATTCAGCATGTTATAGAAATAATCTAATTAAGGAGGCCGATATTATGGCAACAGAAAAAACATTTAAAGTAGAAGGTATGATGTGTCCGAACTGTGAAAAACACGTCCGCGAAGCGCTGGAAAAGATAGACGGAGTTGAAAGCGCAACAGCAGATCACAACAAAGCGCAAGTTGTTGTAAAAATTTCAAAAGATGTGCCGGATTCAGAATTTGAAAAAGCAGTTTCAGATGCCGGTTACACTTTTGTAAAATAACAAAATTTATAAGATGTTTGCATAAGACCATTAAATTTTTTTTAATGGTCTTATTAACATATTGTTAGTAACAAAATAATGTAATAAAACTCAAAATCTCTTCTTCAAATGTTTAAAATTATGATAAAGTTATATACTGAATATAATTCGAAGAGGTTTTTATGCAAAGAAAATTTATACGCATAATGATGTACGGAAGTTTGCACAAAGAAGATTACTTTAAAACCCGTCCAATATTGTTTGAAGACAACCGCAGAAAGCTTATTGCATATTCGTTATTCGGAATTATTTTTTTTATTTTTTCTGAACTTTTTTCAATTTTTTCTAAATCTGATTTTTTGCCGGAAAAAAGTAAAATTTATTTTATAACTGCTTCAATTCTATTATTAATCTTCGTTCTTAATATTTCTGCCGCAAAGAAAATTCCTGCAATAATTTATATGAGCGTTTATTTATACGTTCTTACGCTCCTTTCATTCGGAATTTACATAGGAATTGTTGTAACTCCAACAGGAAAAACTGCATTATACCTTGCAATGCTCATGACAGTTTCCTCTCTTTTTTATATGGCATCAATCGGCTATGTAATATGCATCTTCTTGTGCAATGCAGCCTACTACTTTCTTATTTTGCGGACAAATCAGCCGGAACCGCTTTTATATTCCAACATTGCAAATGTAACAACATTCGGAATTATAAGCATTGTTTTCGGATGCTATTCAAAACTTCTTACAGCACAGCGATTTAACAGTCTAAGACTTACAGAATATCTTTTAAAAGTAGACGCTTTTACAGAACTGTACAACAGAAGATATTTTGAAACTACTTTAACATATCTTAAACAAATTTCTGCAAATGTGGAAATAATATTTTTTAACATTGACAATTTAAGATTTTTTAACAAAAAAGAAGGTCATCAGGCCGGAGATGAAATAATCCGGAAAGTTGCCGGATTTTTAAAAGAAACATTCAAAAGTCATGGAGATTGCTTTAGAATTGGCGGAGATGAATTTGTAATTATACTAAAGAATTATTCCGGTTCTACAGCAGCTTTACTTTCAGCATTTGAAGAAAAGATATCTGACTTCAATCAAAAAACAAATAAGAATATTGAAGTTTCTTATGCGAAAGCATCATCAAAAGACTTTCCAAATGATTCCATTTATGACCTTGCGAAAAAAGCGGAAACTTTTTTATATGAAAAGAAAATCGAAAGATAACAGAATGGAACGCCGAAGTTATAGAAATACAAATATTGCTGTAATAAATCTTCAGAGAATCTTTTAGAAAGGAAAACAGAGCCACCGATTTCTATTGAAAAAAAAAATCATTGTGTTAAACTTTTTCTATGAAAATTTTAATCAACGGCAATTTTTTAAATAGAAATCTTACAGGCATCGAACGATTTTCATGGGAAGTCTGCAAAAGACTGGATTCGCTTTTGGAAAACAACGACGAAGTTTATATGCTAGTTTCCGCAAATCCAAAATTACTTCCTGAATATAAAAACATTAAAATAATCCGCTCTCAAAAAATTATAAAGGCATTTCCGGCATGGGATTTAGTTGAATTCCCTAAGCATTGCAAAAAAAACGGACTTACTGGTCTGAATTTTTCAAACACTGCCCCATTCGGAAAAAATTGCGGTTACGCTTTTCTTCATGACATCTATGCGAAAATATTTCCGGAAGATTTTTCCGGTTTAAAAGACAAACTTGTAAAAATTTACAGCTGCATGAATTATAAAAACATAGCAAAAAATGCAAAACACATTTTTACAGTTTCAAATTTTTCTAAAAATCAGATTTCAGAAATATATAAAATTCCAAATAAAAAAATTTCTGCAATCCCGAACGGCTGGGATCATTTTAAAAACATCAAGGAAG
>CAYXDA010000139.1:0-5178 GCA_964463615.1 uncultured Treponema sp. | reverse complement strand
GCGATTACGCTACTGTAATGGGGAAAAATTCTATTACGCTCGGAGTTGTAAAAGCCGGCTTAAACCGCCTGGAAATTGACGAATTCGGACTTGAACGGGTTGACCGCGAAATTTTGCGCACGATAATCACAAATTTCGGAGGAGGTCCGGTGGGAGCAGAAACTCTGGCAATTTCAATCGGAGAAAGCCAGGACACTTTGGAAGATTATTACGAACCTTATTTAATTCAGTGCGGATTTTTGCAAAGAACGCCGCGCGGAAGAATTGTTACAGAAAAAGGATATTTGCATCTTGGTATAAAATACGGAGGAACTGTAGAACAACAAAAAACGTTGTTTGAATAAAAATATGCTATTAAAAGATTTTGACTTTGATTTACCGGAAGAACTTATTGCGCAGCATCCAAGCGGAATCCGCGGACAAGACAAACTTATGCTTTTGAACAGAAAAACAGGTGAAATTGAGCATCACAAAATGGACGATTTACCTGATCTTATACTTCCCGGAACTTTAATGATTTTTAACAATTCAAAAGTTCGACGGGCACGTTGCTATGGAATAAAAGAAACAACCGGAAGAGAACAGGAATTTATGTTTTTGAACCAAATAGACCGCGAAGGCCGAATTTGGAATACAATGGTAAAATCCGCAAAAAAACAAAAGCCCGGAATGCGATACAAATTCCCGGACGGTTCAGTTGGAACTATAATCGAACACAAAGGAAACGCCGGAACTGAATTCCGCGCATTACAGTTCGATTTTACGATAACCGAAAACTGGTTTGAAAAGAACGGACATATTCCGCTTCCGCCTTATATCAAGCGCGAAGATACAAATGAAGATTCCGAACGATATCAAAATGTTTATGCAAAAGAAACTGGAAGTGCGGCTTGCCCTACAGCCGGCCTGCATTTTACAGAAGAAATGCTTTCCAAACTTGCAGAAAAAGGGATTGACAAAAGTTTTGTAACACTTCACGTAGGATTAGGAACTTTTTTGCCGGTCCGCGAAGAAAATGTTGAAGACCATAAAATGCACGAAGAAGTCTTTACTGTTCCGGAAGAAACTGCGGCAAAAATAAATCAGGCAAAAAAAGAAGGCCGCCCAATTCTTGCCGTAGGAACAACATCCGTGCGGACGCTTGAATCTGCAAGCGATGAAAACGGAACTGTAATTCCTGGAACTTCGAGCACAAGCATTTTTATGTATCCGGGCTACAAATTCAAAGTGATTGATCAGATGTTCACAAATTTTCATACTCCGGAAAGCACTTTAATTATGCTTGTAAGCGCATTTGCCGGCAGGGAAAACATCCTGAACGCATATAAAACCGCAGTTGAAAACAAATACAGATTTTTCAGTTACGGTGATGCAATGTTCATACGATAGCAGAAACTGAAAACTTAAGAAAAACACAAATTCTCACAAAGCAGGGGTAGAGAGCAAATGACATAATGCTCCTGCCAATGCATCTGCCGCGTGATCGGGTTTTGGGGGAACTTCAAGTTTAAGCAGAATCTGAACATATTTTTCCACCAAGGACTTGTCTGCAGATGCAGTTCCTGTAACCGCTTTTTTTATTTGATTAGGCTTGTATTCGCTCAAAGAAATCACGTTCTGTGCAAGACAAAGCGTAACGACACCTTTTGCTTCTGCAACATTTATTGCGCTTGTTACATTTTTTGCAAAAAACAATGATTCCATACTTGCTTCCGTCGGATTGAATTCATCAATCACAGCCTGAATACGCGAATAAATAGTAAGCAGCCGCTGAGCATAAGACATTTCGCTGTTTGTTTCTATCACACCGTAGCTGACCATCTGATATTTATTGTTGCGGCAATCAATTACACCAAATCCTGTATTCGCAAGACCAGGATCAATTCCAAGAACACGACGTATTTTTTGTTTTTTGCAATTTTTATCTGCAACAAGAGTGCCAGGAAGCGAAGAAAATTTTTCAGACGGATTTATCATAAATCTATTTTAACATAAAAAAAGCCTCCTGTAACGGAGACTTTTTATTTGCATATTAAAAAATCTGCAAAATAATCAGATTTTATTCTTCCGGATTAAAATCATCCGGGAATTCTGCTGTGTGGTATACGTTCTGAACATCATCGTTATCTTCAAGACGATCAATGAGTTTCTGAACTTTTGCAGCTGTTTCTGCATCAACTGCTGTGTATGCATCCGGAACCATTCCTACTTCAGCAGAAAGCGATTCGAAACCTTTTTCGTTCAATGCATCTGCAACAGAAGCAAAATTATCAGGAGAAGTTGTAACTGTAATTACACCATCTTCGTTTACAATGTCATCTGCGCCGGCTTCCAAAGCAACTTCCATAACTTCATCTTCGTTTACTTTTTCCGCATCATACTCGATTGTACCTTTGCGCTGGAACATACGAGAAACAGAACCTGTTGTTCCCAAGTTTCCGCCGTTCTTTGTAAAAATGTTTCTAACATCAGCAGCAGCACGGTTCTTGTTGTCTGTAAGAACTTCTACCATTACTGCAACACCACCGGCAGCATATCCTTCGTAAACCAATTCTTCGTAAGAAGTTGCGCCGTCTTCACCTGTTCCTTTTTTAATTGCGCGCTCAATATTGTCTTTCGGCATGTTTGCTGCACGCGCTTTAATAATAATAGTTCTTAAGCGAGGATTAGAATTTGGATCTCCCCCGCCCATTCTTGCAGCAATAGAAATTTCCTTAATGAATTTTGTAAAAAGTTTTCCGCGCTTTGCATCAGCAATGCCTTTTGCGTGTTTAATGGTTGCCCATTTACTATGTCCTGACATGGAGGATCTCCTTAAATTTAAAATACGAAATTGATATAGTTCTTTATAGTAACTCAAATTAAAGAAAAATGTCAATAATCTGCTTAAGAATGCAGAATTTATAATCGATACTTAAAAAAAAGCGTTATACGCCGGAACCGCACAAAAAAAATCAAATGTCTGTTTTATTTTTTTTTAACAAGCGTAAACCAAATCGGTCCGCACCCTTCATTTTTGTCCGGCAGAATATGAAAGCCAAACTCCGTGCGCTCCGGAACCGGAATATAATCCATTTTACAGAAAGAACTGAAATTCTCCGCAATGCAGGGATTTTTTTCTGCAAAAACAAGTTCCGCGCTTTCAAACTTTTTTAAGAGCCGCTTTGCAATTTCATCATTTTCTGCAGGACAAAGCGCACAAGTGGAATACAACAAAAATCCGCCCGGAGCAAGAAGTCTGAAGGCGCAGGAAAGCAATGCCCACTGCTCTATCGCAAGCGATTTTATGCGTGCAGGCGACCACTGTTCAAGATATTTTTCATCCAAAAGCACATGCCGTTCGCTTGAACAAGGCGCGTCAAGCAAAATTCTGTCATAAACTTCAGTCTGAGTTTTACACCAGACAGCAGCATCCGAACATGAAATTTTTATCCGTTCCTTTATATCTTCGGAAAGACAAGAATCGCAAACCTGCAAAAGTCTGATTTTTCGTTGCGAGCTCCGCTCATTGCTTACAAGAACGGCATTTTCCGGCATTCTGGTTGCAATCACAAGTGTTTTTCCGCCCGGAGCCGCACACATATCAAGAAAATTTTCCCCGCCGCTTACAGGAAGCTGCATTGCCGCAAAAACGCTTGCCGGATCCAAAAAATATTTTTCTTTTCCGCCACCGCTCCATTCAGCATAAATCTGCTCGCCTAAAAGAGCTTTTTTCAAAGATTCCCAGCGCGATCCGAACAGATTTGAATAATATTTTTCAAATCCTTCTTTTCCGCGCAGTTTTAATTTTTCATTCTGAACGCTGTTTTTCTTTCCCATAAAAATACCGTAATTCTTCCGTCTTCCGCTCTTTAATCAAAATAATCAATATAAAGTTCTATATTCTCTTTTCGGGCATCATTAAAAATTTTTATACGCTCGTCTAAGGATTTTTTTTCCGAAGCAGATTTTATTTCATAACTTCCGCCGGAGTTTTTTTCAAAATCCATAATACCGAACTTAATCTTATATTCCATTACTTTTTTAAAAGATTTTTCAATAAGTTTTTTAAACTCTTCGTTTTCTTCTGCCTTTTTTATAAGAACTTTTGCAGGTCCTGAAATCCGCTTTTCACTTACCATAATGACATTCACTCCGGCTTCAACAGCTTTTACGGCAGCCTCTTCCGGAAGAAAACCGTTTTTCGAAAGAGCTCCCATAAAAATATCATCGCTGAAAACAATTCCGTCAAAACCTATTTTGCCGCAAAGAATTTCCGAAACCCATTTCTTTGAAAAACAAGCCGGAATTTCCTCATCAACAGCCTTTATACGCGCATGGCTCATCAAAACTCCAGCAGGAAAAACACGCGCAATTTCACTGAAAGGAGCCAAAAGTTCAAAAATCCCGGATTCCGGCAAATCAATTTCCGGCAATCCTGTATGAGGATCTGTATTTGTATTTCCAGGAAAATGTTTTATTACGGCCGCAACACCATTGTTCTCATAGGCATTTACACAGGCAGTTCCAAATGTACGCACTTGTTCGAACGAACCGAAACTCCGGTCATCCAGGAATTTTTCATTTTCCTTTGATTTCACTTCCACAACCGGCGCAAGATTCATATCGAAGCCGAGCGCTTTCATCTGTTTTGCCTGCAATGAATACAGTTTATATGCAGCGGAAACATCAGAAACGCAGGAAACTTTTTCCGCGGAAGGAAGCGGACCATTTACTATTTTCAAACGGTTTACAAAACCACCTTCCTGGTCAACCGCTAAAAACGGCGGAATAATATTTTTTTCAGTGCAATAATTTTTTACAGAATCTGTAAAATTCATAATTTCACGCGCAGAATTCGCAAGATTATAACTGAAAAAAATGTAACCTCCGGGAACAAAATCCTTTTCAACCGGAACAAAAACTTTATCGCCTTCAAGATTTTCTATAAAAAGCTGACAGACTTTGTCTTTCAAGGAAACAGATTCTATGAATTTTTCAAAAGCGGCATATTTTTCGCGATTTTCTTTTTCAATTGCGTTCTGCACAAAAATTGCAGACTTGCGTAAAAAACGTTCTTTTTTGTCCTGAACTCCATCTTTTATACGACCGGAACAACCAAAAAAACAGAAAAGAGCAAAAACATAAAAAAGCTGAATATTTTTTTTCATAATTTTATTTTAACGAACCTTTTTATTG
>CAYXDA010000138.1:0-5199 GCA_964463615.1 uncultured Treponema sp. | reverse complement strand
AGCTGAAGTTCCTCTTGAATCTGTTGATAACAAACCTTGTGTTGCTCTTGCATTCAAACTTGATGACGGTCAGTATGGTCAGTTGACTTATACTCGTGTTTATCAGGGAAAAATCAAGAAGGGTGAAGAACTTTACAATACACGCACAAAGAAAAGATTCAAGGTTGGTCGCCTTGTACGAATGAACTCTGCTCAGATGGAAGATATCAACGAAGGTTGCGCCGGCGATATCGTTGCTTTGTTCGGTGTAGACTGCGCTTCTGGCGATACATTCACAAACGGCGGATTGAACTATTCAATGGCTTCTATGTACGTTCCGGAACCTGTAATTTCTTTGTCTATTACTCCGAAAGATAAACAGGCTGCTATGCAGATGTCTAAAGCTTTGAACAGATTTACAAAGGAAGACCCTACTTTCCAGACATACACAGATCCTGAATCTAACGAAACAATTATTAAGGGAATGGGTGAGCTTCACCTTGCAGTTTATGTAGAACGAATGAAGCGTGAATATAACTGCGAAGTTACTACTGGTCAGCCACAGGTTGCATACCGTGAATCTATTACACAGCGCGGTGACTTCAACTATACTCATAAAAAGCAGACTGGTGGTTCTGGTCAGTACGGACGTGTTGCCGGATTTATGGAACCTGATACAGAAAAAGATTACGAATTTGTTGATGCAATTAAGGGCGGTGCTATTCCTAACGAATACATTCCTTCTTGCGATAAGGGTTTCCAGAAAGCAATGAAAGAAGGTTCTTTGATTGGTGCTCCTATTGTTGGTGTAAAAATGACAATTAATGATGGTCAGTATCACCCGGTTGACTCTAGCGATAACGCATTCCAGATTGCTGCTATTGGCGCTTTCCGTGAAGGTTATATGAAGGCTAAGCCGGTAATCCTTGAACCTATTATGAAAGTTCAGATTGCTGCACCGAACGAATTCCAGGGTAACGTATTTGGTCTTATCAATCAGAGACGCGGAATTATTGGCGAAACAACTGATGAAAACAACACATCTGTTGTAAACGCAGAAGTTCCACTTTCTGAAATGTTCGGATTCTCTACAATTCTCCGCTCTTCTACACAGGGAAAAGGTGAATTCACAATGGAATTTGAAAAATACGGAAAAGTTCCAAATGCTGTTGCAGAAGAACTTATCAAAAAGCATCAGGAAGAAAAGGCTAAAGGTAACAAATAAATTGTAATCTTAAAGTTTTCTTGATAGACTTTTATTAAAAGTGGGCTTATAGTTAATAAGTCCACTTTTTTTTTCAACTTGGGGGAATTATGGTAAAGCAAGATTTAATAAATACAAGTCCTGTAAGATTTTTTGAAGAAATTGCCGGTGCTTTAGCTCCTGGTCAGATGGGAATTATTACAGCAAAAAAAGGCTTGGGGAAAACTTCTGTTCTTGTTCAGTTTGGAATAGATGCGTTGCTCCATGACAAACATTTGGTTCATGTTTCATTTGATCAAAAATCTTCCAATGTTATTGCCTGGTACGAAAGTGTTCTTGCGGAAATGGGCAAAAAAAAGAATATTGAAGATATGAACGAACTTGGCGAAACAATTATCCGCGACAGAACTATTTTAAATTTTAACAAAGAAACTTTTACGCTTCCGAAAGTTATAAATACATTAAAAGCGCTTAAGGAAGGCGGAATAAAAGTAGGCGAAATGATTGTTGACGGCGAAGATATGGAATCTGTTTCTGCAGAAGATGTGGAGAAAGTTTCCGCTTTTGCAAAAGAAGAAGATATTGTGGTTTGGTTCAGCGGAACAAATGAAAGTCCTGAACTTGGCAAAACTGTAAAACCGGAAATTTTAAAATATTTTGACACTGTAGGTCATCTTGCTTCTGACGGAAAATCCGTTCAGCTTACAGTTTTAAAAGCTGATGGAAAAGAAAGTTCCGAAAGAAGCGTAAAACTGGATGCAAAAACAATGCTGATGACGAACAGATAGATTCAAAATTCTAGTTTTGGTCTTCTTTCCATGGGAATATAAATGCTTTTAATCCGCGGGTTGGATTTGCTTCTATATCATCTTTGAGCAAAACCTTCCACGGGATTTTGCGGCGGGCTTTGCTGTTTAAAGGCTCGCCTTTTTTATTCAATTCTTCCAGGTAGTCGTATTTTTTCATAATCAGGCGGAATGCGTTTGCTCTGGCAAGCTGAAGCCCGCACATTCCAGGCGCAATGCCAAGCATAACTATAGAAATGAATGCAAGGAAAATATTGTAAAATCCAAGAACGATTGAAACCCAAAGATTGTCAAAAAAAACTATAAAACATTTTTTTACGGTTTTTGCAAACGGATTGTGCATTGTTGCTCTGATTGCCGGGTACCAGAAAAGAGAGGCGAGTATTATTATTGTGGCCCAAATGTAACAGAAACCGGCAATAAGCCCGGCAAAAGAAATTTGTCCTTGCGGTCTTAAATAGAAAATAGCGCCTGTTGTTCCGATCAAAACGATTGCGGAAAGCAAAAGTCCGAATTTTATTCCGTCGGAAATACAGCTTTTTATAGATTTGAAGAAATCTTTGAAGTTTATTACTTTATAATCAACAATTTCATTTGCGGATTCTGCCCATGCAAGCGTAATAATCGAAGATGCGCAGGTTAAAAGCAGAGCCAGGAAAATCCAGATGTAAAGAAAAAACTTTGCTTCGTGAAAAACTGTTACGCCAAGACTGGAAAGTCCCAGACAAAATATTATAAGAGCATCAATTATAAGGTTTGGAACAAAGAAATACATAACATTGTCCCAGCCGTCATAAAAATTCTTTTTGAAAAATAATCCTAACATACGGTTTAATATACTAAAAAAATAGGATTTTTTATAGAGAATTATTTTGTATATGCGAATTTTTAGGTTATAATAATAAAAAAAAGTAGAGTTTTATAAAAAGTGAATAAAATATCCGTGCAGAAATTTTGTTCAGGTTTTATTCGACCGGTGAAACTTGAAATTTGGTTTATTATAAACTAATAGAATTGATTTTTAGGTTTTAGGCAAATGAAATTAAAAGTACGTTTTTCAATTATTGCAGGGCTTTGCGCTGTAGAGATGTTTGTTCTTGTTATTCTTACAATGATAGGAGCAAGTTTTGTTCAGAGGCTTCAGAATTTTCAGTTTTTGGAGCAGGAATGTCAGGCTGGCGTTGCAGATATAATTAATTATTTGAACCAGACTGTTTCCTGGTCTTTGGAAACTGAGGAAGCTTCTTCTACTTGGAAAGAAAAAGTCATAAATACAAATAAAAAATTTCATGAATTTACAGGATATAAAGGACTGAAATATTTTTCTGATGATTTTAATGAAGAAGTTTCAAATGCCAACAGTATCTGGACAAAAGTTGTTAATCAGCTTAATCCGCTGAACGTACATTTTCAGAACATTCAAAATACAAGCCTTCTGGAAGAGGAAAGAGATTTTATTTCGCGGAACGGTGTAAAATCTGCGTTGGAACGATATCCGTTTTCGCAGTCTGTTAAGTTGATAAACGACAGTACGCTTCTTATTGAAATGCAGATGAAAGGTCTTATGAATAACAGCAATGCTCTTAATTCTTCCATGGCGAAAATAAATTCTATGCTTGGCGAAAGCGTTGCGTTCTATACAAATATTTATAGAGTCGGTGTTCTTTTACTTGCCGTTATTTTTGCGGGAATTATATTTTTAAGCATTCTGAACGGAACTACAATTGTAATTAAAAATATCAAGCGTGTGCGCGAAATGTCAAAAATGCTTTCGGAAAAAGATTTTACTACAAAAATTGAACCGCAGGGCAGCAATGAAATGCAGGATTTGATGAACAACATGAACAGTATGATAAAAGAGATTAACGACTTTTTTATTGTTGTAAAAAAGACTGCGGCAAAAGCGATTTCTTCCGGTTATTCAATTAACGATTCTTCTTCCAGTACGGCGGCCGCTACCAATGAAATTAATGTGAATATTGAAAATATTACGGATGAATTTGAAAAAATAAATGAATCTTTGGAGCGCGCTGTTGAAGCTGTAAATCAGATTAATGTTCAGGTAAAAACGCTTGTTGAAGATAATAATCAGCAAACTTCTGCGATTGATGAAAGCGCAAGCGCGGTAAACAGCATGGTTTTGGCTATTGAACAAATAAAAGAGAGCGCTGTAAGCAGATCTAAAATTGCGCAGGAAATGACTGTTTTTGTTGCGGATGGTGATGCCAAGATTGCGGCTACAAACAAAATTCTTTCAGATGTAATGAATCAGCTTGATCAGATTAAAGAGATTGTAACAATTATTAATTCTGTAAGTGCGCAGACAAATCTGCTTTCTATGAATGCGGCGATTGAATCTGCGCATGCGGGTGAATACGGAAAAGGTTTTGCTGTTGTTGCGGAGGAAATTCGTTCCCTTGCGGTTTCTACTGCGAACAACGCAAAGAAAATTACAGAATCCATAAAAGGAACGATTGACGCTGTTACAGAGGCGAACCGTTCCAGCATGCTGGCTTCTGAGGCATTTGCGAAAGTTTCCAGCCATTCTAAAGATGTGATTGCTTCGTTTGGCGAAATTACAGCGGAAATTGAAAATATTAACAGTCAGACTGCGCAGATTACGGAAAAAACAGAAGTTACTGCCAGTACTGCGGAAAAAATCAATCAGTATTGCGAAAACCTTGCCGGAAATCAGGAAACTGTTGCTTCTGAGATTTCTTCTGTAAGCGGACTTTTTAACAAAGCGCTGGATGAAATAAAGGAAATAAATGTTGGAACGGAAGAAATTGTAAAACGAATGGATGCTGTTGGTTCGCTAAGTAAAGAAAGTTATAAAAATATGACTCAGCTTGAAAATGTTCTTGAAGAGTTTAAAACAACAAGCGATGAGTCTGAAGAAGTTCAGCAGGAAATGGAAAATTCTGCAATAGAGAATATTATTTCACCGGAGTTGCAGGCGCAGTTGGAAGCGGATTTTGGTAAACAAGGTGATAGTTCTGATGTTGAATTTGATTTTTCGGAAGTGATTGATGAAACTGGCGAGAATTCCGGAAATGCGGAAGTGAATAACGAAGTTACGGAAGATTTTGACCTGGGTGAAATCAATGCGGATGAAACGAAAAGCGCAAAGATATAAACGCTGATGGGAACAATATTTGCCACAGCTAGCGGTAGGGATTGCAGTGGAAATGAGCGCAGCGAATTGAAGCG
>CAYXDA010000137.1:0-5260 GCA_964463615.1 uncultured Treponema sp. | reverse complement strand
CATTTACAAAAATATCACCGTAAGTAGCAAGTTCTTTTGCCATTGTTTCGCGTTCTGCATCAACTTTTGAAGTTTCTTCAGGATGGAAACGAACATTTTCAAGCATTGCAACCGCTCCGTCCGGAAGAGCATCAATTGCAGCCTTCTGGCCAAGCGCATCCGGCAAGAAAGTTACAGGTTTTCCAAGTTTTTCCGCAAAATATTCAACAACCGGCTTCATTCTGTTTTTGCCGTTAATAAATTTTTCGCTGTCTGCATCTGTCCAAGTTTTTCCTGCTTTTTCAGCCTTTTCCTTAGCTTTTTTCACATCCTTTTTAGGATCTCCCAAGTGGCTCATCAAAACAAGCGAGCGCGGATTCTGTTCAAGAATATATTTAATAGTCGGAAGAGCAGCCATAATTCTTGTATCATCCTGAACCACGCCGTCCTTCATCGGAACGTTAAAATCAACACGCATAATAATGCGCTTGCCTTTCAAATCAACGTCTTTTACAGTTTTAATCATTTTAGACCTCGAAAAAAAATTAAATACGCCGCCAAAAGCAGCAACGTTACATTTAAATAATAATAGTTTTATGGTAGAAATTCAATCAAAAGAGAGGAATTCATAATTAATATTACGGGCGTGCCGGCTGTGGTTTCGACAAGCTCAACCAGCGCCGTCAGGCTTTTTCAGGGTTCCGGCATTCGCCTTCATTGCTCACAGCCCTCGCTGCGCTCCGCCGTTCGCAACGCGCCTGCCTGCACAGACAGGCTTGCACATTCCGCGCACGCTCATTGCGTATTTGATTGATGTAGGATTTCCGTCCACAAAAGCGGCTTTAAATAATGGAAGAAGCCTGTAATGCAAAACTCGTGCAGTTTCGTAATCGCCATTCATCGCAGTGTGAACTAGTTCTGTAACAAGGTTTGGCGTATAGTTTGAAACTACGCTGAAAACTCCGTCGCCACCAGCGGCTAAAAGCGGAAGAGTTAGGCTGTCGTTTCCGCAAATTACAGAAAAATCTGGATGTGCGCCTTTTACTTCCGCAATTACGTCCATCATCTGGTTTATGTTTCCGCTCGCTTCTTTTACACCTGCAATGTTCGGAAGATTTGCGATTCGCGCCATCGTTGGAGTGTCAATGTTTTTTCCAGTGCGCCCTTGAATGTTGTAAACAATAATCGGAATTCCGACTTTAGAAACCGCTTTAAAATGCTTAAAGATTCCTTCATTGCTTGGCTTCCAAAAGAAGTTATGAGCGAGATTTTGCACAAGATTGCAAAACTGGATTTTGTGGACGCAGTATTTTTTGATGCGACAAACAAACCGCCAGCAACGTTTGGATGGGAATAACGGCGAAACTATTATTGTTCTTTCATTATTTTATTGATTCTGTTTCGCCTTCAAGTTTGCAAAGCAAACTTGCCAATGGATTTTGAAAAGGCAAAAACTTTATTTTTCGTACCGAATCAAATCAAGCTCAGAACGCATTGCTTCTGCGCCTTGATTTATCAAAGTCTCCAAACGTTTTACTTCGCCTGCGACATTTGCACAAAAATACCAGATTCCCATATTCATCTCGCGCGGATCAAAACCTGAATCAAGACATATTTTGCAGAATGCGAGGCTTAATTCAAAATCTTTTTTATTATTCATACCTTTAGGCTTTTTTATATCTTCGTTTATAACTGGCAAGTCTAATGCACCGATAAAATCACGAACCCAAATATCTACAGGAAACAAATAAACGCTGTCCTGCAAATCAGGATTTTCTTTTGAATATCTGTATGAAACATCCCGCAAAAAGAAACTTGCGATTTTATGTTTTATTCCACGAAGTTCTATTATTTTATTGTATGCGTCTTTAAGATTTTCGCCTTTAAGATTTTCTTTTTCTGAAAGTATTTTTGAAATATCAAAATCTCTGATACTTTCATCAAGCATAGGATTCATTTTTTCGTTTATTTTATCATGATGAAATTCACGATATTTTTCTTTAAGGTTTATGTTTTTCAGTTCGTTATAATTTTTGTTCAAGAATTTTATAGTCGCAAGCCTTTGGTTTTTTGGAATTCCCGAACGTTCAAGTCCCCAGAAGTCAAAAAATTTGATTTTGGCATATTTTTTATCGTTTTCAAATTTTTCCCAGTCAAGTTTTTTGTCAAGATAATCATCAAGATAAAATTTTGAGACATCTTTCATAAAACTTAAGATTTCTTTTAATTTTTCGTTTTCCATAATATTTTTTCTCCAAAGGTTTTGTTCAGGTTGCTTGATAAGTTTAGAACATACGGTCATTGAGGCTCTCGAAATCTGTGTTCTGATGATTTCGACGTTGGTCAACCACCGCATTTCATTCTTTTTAGACAGACCTGGTTTATATTTATTTGTGCGGCATTATTTGTATACAAATGCCGCTTTTTTCAAAGATTTTTATGTGGGCATTAAAATTTTCTAAATGCCCTTGGTTGTGATTGCCTAAAAGACACGGACGACTAATACACGACGATTATACTCCCTATAGGTTACGTATATGTTGCCAGAACCGAAAGGTAGATAATAGACATCGTCATTCTGGCTGTAGCTCGAGGTCCAGAAGGATTCTTTACTAATTGAATTATTTGCATACTCAGAAACAAGATTAGAAATTGCTTTTAGAGAATTATCTATCGTCTCTTTGTTTCTGTAAATATGGCAAAGTTCTGCAATGCTTGGCATATACCAGCCTTCTGTAACTCCACCAAGATAAGTTGAATATGTTGTACCGTAAGTGTTTGCCCAATTAAATGCTGGATAGTTTGTCGCCGCATTAGAACTTCCTTCAGGGTCAACAGAACAGATTACATCCCAGTTGTCGCTTCCGTCTGTGTCACCTGTAAATGTCGCTGTGCTTGCCGCTCCATTTCCTGATTCGCTTGGCGTACAGATTATGTCATAGAAAATTTCTTTATAGCCTGTTGTATTCTCTGGTGCCCACATCAAGATTTTAGACATGTGCAATCCAACACCAAGAACTGCTCCGTAGTCATTAGATCCTGCAACCACTGCAACAGGCGGATTATTTTTGTCAATTGCTGTGTAAGAACTTGAATCTGCTAAAGTTCCGTCTGCAAGAATAATTTGTCCAACCTTATAAGATGAGTAATCCTTTACTGTAAATGTGCCGTTTAAAGATTTATTTCCGCTTGCAATTATAAGTGTATAATTATTTGCTTCTCCCGGAATCGTAAGCGTTACTGCAAGTTTTGAATCGCTTAAAATTGTGACTTTTGAATCACTTACAATTGAAGTTTTTTCTGAGCAAGTTACAGCAAAACTATCTGCTGAAATATTTGGAGCGGTAAAGTTTTTTCCGATAACTGTTGCAGTCACTTGATTATCTTCTTTGCTAATTCCCGCGTATGGAATCTTGAATGAGGTGAACGCAGGACTTCCGTAAACTTGTAGACTTGCAGTTTCGCTTTGTGCAGTTCCGTCAAACAAAACTCTTAGCGTGTATTTGTCATCAACTGCAGGAATTGGAACTTGGACTGTAAAACTTGTTTGGTGCATTTCAAAGTCGCTTGTGTCAACTGTAATCGCATCGCCATAAGTATCGTTTGTGCTGTCGTAAAACTGCAATGTGACTGTGCCTGCAACATCAAAGTTTGTTCCGGTAACTGTCGCGGTTGTGGTTTGTCCGCTTGTAACGCTATCAACAGAAATCTGGAGTGTAGAAAGCATAACTGACCGTACATACGCAGCACTGGAAATATTCAAGGTTGCCGTGTGTTCTTGGTCGATTGTTCCGCAGACTTTTGCTCTGATTGTGTAGTCAGTTCCAGCGACTGTTGCAGAGCTTAAAGTCGGCGCAGTTATTGTCGCTTTTGCTGTGTTATTTTCTGTGTTAACAGTCGCTTCTTGTGTATCATAAACCGTTGTTCCGTCGCTTGAAGTTATCTGAATTTTTATGGTTTGGTCAGTCTGGCTTGAAATCAGGTTAAAATTTGAGCCTTTTACTGTAACATCTATCATCTTGTTTGTGTCGTTAAACGCAATGTGTTTTCGGTCAAGTTCAATCGAGTTTACAAGAGGAGAGTTCTTTGGCGTTATTGAAGTTTCTGCCGCATCGCTTTGGTTTCCGGCTTTGTCAACCGCTTTAACTGTAAATGTGTAAGCGTCAGTTCCTGCTTCAATGTCGCTCAAACTGTAATTTTTCTCGCTAACTTTTACATCGCTCGCCTTAGTTTCATCGCCTATTTTATAAGAAATCAGATAATAATCAATGTCAGTGTCGCTCGTGTCCCAAGTTACTGTGATTTTTTTCTTACCATAATCATAAACCGCCATAAGATTCACGACTGCTTTTGGCGAAGTTTTGTCGATGTTGCTTACAGTAATCCAAGTGATTTCCCGCCTACCGTCAGTGTCGCTTGCCGCAATCGTGTACTCGCCGTTTTCTGAAGCCTCAAAAGATTTTTCCTCTGTAATGTCAGTTCCGCTTTCAAGAAATTCATCAATTTTATAGAAAGATCCTTTTTGATACGAAATCTTTTTTACAGAACTTTCGCCGTCTGTCGCAATGCTTACGTTTACAGTAACATCCTGATTTGTAAGTTCTTGAGTGCTGAACGTCGTTTTTATTTCAAGTGGCTGTTTTTCAGAAAGAGAAATTGTTACGCTTTCTGTCGTAACGCCATTTGACTTGTTTCCGCTTGTGTCCATAGATTTTACAGTGAACGTGTAGCTTTTTCCGTCTTCAAGATTTGAAACAAGAATGCCTTCGTTTCCAGGCGAAACGAAAAGCGTGTTCGCTTCCATCTTTGAAACGGCGCGGTCGATCGGCTTTTCTCCGCTGTAGCTCACTTCGTAACCGAAGATGTCGCTGTCACTTGAGTCAGTCCAAGTCAAAAGAACCGCAAGCCCTTTTTGCTGCGCTTTTAAATTTGAAACTTCAGCAGGCGCGGTTTTGTCGCCCGTGTCAGTTGATTCAACTTCTGACTTGCAGCCGACTGCGGAAAAGATAATGCTTGCAATAAATATAAAACTCATTGCAATTTTTGAAAGTTTTTTCATAGATTTTACTCCATTCTCTAAAAATGTATTTATATTTCGCGGCAAATAAAACCGCCACGTTTTTTCCGAATGAACAAAAAAAAGGACACGTTCCGGCTTTCCGGCACGCGTCCTTCCTGCAAGAGAATTATTCTGTTTCCGTTAAATTTTAAAGAGAGACAATTAGAGTGTTGTGTTGTGTTGTGTTGTGTTGTGTTGTGTTGTGTTGTGTTGTGTTGTGTT
>CAYXDA010000136.1:0-5286 GCA_964463615.1 uncultured Treponema sp. | reverse complement strand
GAATAATATTATGTGGTTTTGGCTTGCGGTAATGGTTGTTTGCGTAATAGTCGAAGCCCTTACGTTTGCGCTTACAACGGTTTGGGGCGCGATTGCTGCATTTGTTATGATTTTTTTAAGCAAAACGAATATGCCGTTCAAGTGGCAGTTGCTGATTTTTTTACTTTTAACGATTGCCCTTGTTCTTACAACAAGACCTTTTGCTGTGAAAAAACTTAAGCTTGGAAAAAATGCGACAAATGTGAATTCAATGGTTGGTCAGGAAGTTTTGGTTACAAAGAAAATCACTAAGTTTGAAAAAGGCGAAGTAAAAGCTAAGAACGGAGTGATTTGGAGCGCAAAAAATTTTGATGAGAACGCAGAAACGGAAATCCCGGAAAATTCTGTTTGCACAGTTGAAAAAGTTGATGGAAATACGCTTTCTGTGCAATTAAAGTAAAAGTTTAAAGCTTTGAAACGCTTTTCATAAAAATAGTTTGTTTGCTGCTTTTGAACTTATTTTAAAATCTTTTTTATAAAAAAATATTGTTGGAGACAAAAATGATTTACGTAATTATTGCTGTTTTGATTGTTGTGCTGATTTTGATTCTTGTGAACGTAAGAATTGTTCCTCAGTCAAAGGCTTTTGTAATTGAGCGTCTTGGCGCATTTTGTTCAACATGGAATGTTGGACTTCATGTAAAATTCCCGTTTATCGATCGTGTTGCAAACATAATGAGTTTGAAAGAGCGTGTTATGGATTTTCCGCCGCAGCCGGTTATTACAAAAGATAACGTAACAATGCAGATTGATACTGTTGTTTACTGTCAGGTTACCGATCCAAAACTTTACACTTACGGAGTTGAAAATCCGCTTAAGGCGCTGGAAAATTTGACTGCAACAACTTTGCGAAATATTATTGGAGAGCTTGAACTTGATGAAACTTTGACAAGCCGCGATGTAATCAATACAAAGATGCGTTCCATTCTTGACGAGGCGACTGATCCTTGGGGATTGAAGGTTGCGCGCGTGGAAGTAAAAAATATTGAACCGCCGCAGGCGATCCGTGAAGCTATGGAAAAGCAGATGCGTGCAGAGCGCGAACGCCGCGAACAGATACTTATTGCGGAAGGACACAAGCAGTCTGCTATTTTGGAAGCAGAAGGTCAAAAACAGGCGGTAATTCTTAGAGCGGAAGCGGAAAAGGAAGCTGCAGTTCAAAAAGCTAAGGGTGAAGCGGAAGCGATCCGCGAAGTTCAGGAAGCAACCGCTCAAGGTTTAAAAATGATAAGAGAGGCGGCTCCTGATAATGCCGTAATCCGCCTTCGCGCTTTGGAAGCATTTGAAAAAGCGGCGAACGGTCAGGCTACTAAAATAATAATTCCGTCAGATATTCAGGGTGCGGCAGGTCTTGTTGCAAGTCTTTCGGAATTGGCTAAAAAATAATTTTACAAAATGTTCTTTGCAATGGCGGCGCAAACTTTTTCACCGTCCATTGCGGAAGATACTATTCCGCCTGCATAGCCGGCTCCTTCTCCGGCTGGAAAAAGTCCTTTTAGAGCGGTGCTTTCCAAAGTTTCGTTGTTTCTTGTAATGCGGCAAGGCGTGCTGGTTCGCGTTTCTGCGGCAATCATTACGGCATCTTTGCAAACAAATCCTTTCATATTTTTGCCAAAGAAATGGAATGCATCATCCAGCCGGCCTGCAATTTGTTCAGGAAGCCACAAGTCAAGGCGCGAACTTACAATTCCTGGAGTGTAGCTTGTCGGCGGAAAATCTTTTGATTCTCTATGCGCAAGAAAATCTGTCATTCTTTGCGCCGGGGCAGATTGTCCTTTGCCGTGCCTTTTCGTTTCTTTTTCAAGCCAAGTTCTGAATAAAAGTCCGGCAAGGGCAGGGCAATTAATACCTCTTGCCTGCACGACAAATTCTTCCGGAATGTCTTCCGGGCGGGTTTCTACTACAAATGCTGCGTTTGACCATTTTGAATTTCTTGCGGCAGCGCTCATTCCGTTTACAACTATTTCATCTGGATTTGAACTGGAAGGAACTACAAATCCTCCCGGACACATACAAAATGAATAAACTCCGCGTCCTTCTGATTGCGTTGTAAGTCTGTATTCTGCCGCTCCCATTCCGTCTGTTTTTCCATGATATTGAATTTTATCAATTAATTCGCGCGGATGTTCAACGCGTACACCGACTGCAAACGTTTTTGCTTCCAAAGATTTTGGTGCGATTTTTGCAAGCAGTTCGTAAATATCAACGGCGGAATGTCCGGTTGCGAGCATGACAGCGTCTGCATAAAAGTTGTTGAACGAGTTTCCGTTCCGCGTTTCAACCGTTTTTACACCGCAAACTTTTCCGCTTTCTAAAATAAAATCAACAACTTTGCAATTAAAATGAATTTCTCCGCCTTGTGCGATTATAAAATCTTTCATTTTATTTATAACGGCAGGCAATTTGTCTGTTCCGATGTGCGGATGTGCTTCAGTTAAAATTTTTTCGCTTGCACCAAAATAATTGAAAATCTTAAGAATTTTTGCAATGTCGCCGCGTTTGTTGCTGCGTGTATAAAGTTTTCCGTCAGAAAAAGTTCCTGCACCGCCTTCGCCAAAGCAGTAATTTGATTCTGCAAAAACGTTTCCTTGCGTACTTATTTTTGCAATCGTTTTTCTGCGCTCAAAAGTTTCTTCGCCGCGTTCAATGATAACCGGTTTTATTCCGCTTTCCAAAAGTTTGAGCGCGCCAAAAAGTCCGGCCGGACCAGAACCGACAATTATTACAGATTTTTTTCCGTCTGTCTTTTTCCAGTTTGGAAGTGCGTTTGCTTTTTCAGAATCGTTTTCCTCATCGCAAAAATATACGTTATATCTAAGGTGAAATTTTAACTGTCCGTGGCGCGCGTCAATAGATTTTTTTTCAAGTTCAATTTTTGAAAAGTTTTCAGAAATGTTTTTTTTAGAAAGTTCGTCTTTTATAAGTTTTTCAATAAGAGCAGAATTTTTTTCCTGTTCAGGTAGAAGTGTGATAGTTGCTTTTGTCATAGCCGAATTTTAGCAGATTCGGCTATGAATTGCGAGTGCATAATTGCGGATATTGTTACTCGGTTGTTTCTTTTCTTGTGTACCAGTCTTTATTTATCCAATCTGAATCCGGATGTTCCATGCAAAAGTTGTAGTAAGTTTCATCAAAATCTTCGTCCCAGCGGATGTAATAACTGTAATAATTTATGTCCGTAATTGAAATATCCAGATTGATTTTTCCCAAGTTCATAACAGCGTTGCCTAAAGAAACAAAATAAAAATATGATTCTTTGGGTGTTTTGCTGAAGTCTGCGATGTATTCCGCTTCGTATCCGCCGCCATAATTAACTTTTGCTTTCAAACTTTTAAAGACATAAGTTCCTTCCGGCACATTTGTCCGGTAAAATTCGCCTTTGTTGTTTGTTGTCATCGTGATTGTTTTGTTTGTTTTTACGTTTTTGAATTTTACTTCAATTCCGTTTGATTTTTCGCTTGATTCAGGAATTCCGTAGTTGTTTGGAATACAAGTAAAATTGAACGAAACATTTCCGTACAAAAGATTTGAATTTTTTTCCGAAGGTTCCGGAATGGAGGCACAGCTTGCAAAAATCAGGCTGAAACAAATTAATGCCGCAGAAGTTGCGGTTTTTAAGAATGAGACTTTCATATTTCTCCCCTTTAAACTTTTTTTAGTTTTCAAATTATAAAGAAAAATATGAATAAATACAACAAAAAATTATAAGGGGAAAAGCCTTTCCCCTGTTTCGCACTTCGTTGCTCAACACCCCATTCTGCGGGGCAAAAGTGAATTTGTACCTGGCCCCGCAACGCCCCGTATTTTTCAATAAAATCTAAAAGTTTAAAAAAATCTGCTGTGGTAAATTTGTTACATTGCGTTTTATTTACTCCAAATGTGGAAATCTGTTCCCTGAAGTTCACTTTTCCATTCGCTTTCGTCTGCGGAATAATCGCTTCCGATGCAAACTAAAAGCGTTTTATTTGTGCCGGAAACTTCCGCAAGATAGCGTGAACTTGAAGTCTTGTCCGCATTTACAGAAACAGAAGATGTCTCCGTAATTCCTGCATCCGCTCTTAAAGAAATCAGGTTCAAAATCAGCTGTTTGTAAGAAAGGCTTGTTCCCGGAACTGTTTTATCTCCAAAATATTGGCTTGAATTTTTTGAATCGTCGCTTTCACTTGCGGAAAAATAATGTTGCCAGGCAACGCACGGATAACCCGGATGTGTCAGAATAAATGCGTAGGCTGTTCCAATGTCGTTTGGATCAAGATACCAAAGCGCTTGTGTGCTTCCTGTGTCGTGGTTATCAACGAAAGTTACTGCATAAGCTGGTGCATATTTGTAAAGAGCGGCAGATGATGCAAGAAGATTGTAGTTTTTGTTTGCAATCCCTGTGCCTTTGTTTCCAAAAACCTCGTTCATCATTCCTTTTAGAACAAAATCGAATGCGCGGGATTTTGTTCCTGCCTTGTCGCGACCTGCGATTTCCGTTTCGGTTTTGCCGGACCAATCATCGCCAAGAGTTTTTATTGAATCTCCAGTTGAGGAAATCCATTTTTCAATTTCGTTCTTCCAAAAAGTTGGATTTGAAGAGCTGAATCCGTTTGTTGGCCAATATTCACCGACTGAAAAAGCCGCGTTTGTTTGCGCGTTGTAATAGCCAACGTATTTTCCGCCGTAGCCTTTTACAAAATCGTATCGCCAGCCGACAAATCCTGCATTTTTCAAAACATCATTCATCCAGGAAACAATTCCGTTCTGAACGTCCCAGTTTGTGTGGTCAAGGTCGCGAGCAGAACCGTAACTTTCGCCTGTATCAGCCGCGCCCTTTTTAGAAGAACCGTACATATCGCTTGAAGAATTTGAAAATCCTTCGTCGTTGGAACAGATTGAATAATAATCGTCCGTCCATTTTGGATTTGAAAAGGTTCCCCAGTTTCTTGTTCCAACCCGGTGGTTTATTACAATATCCGCAATTGCTTTAGAAGGCGAAATCGCTTTTATTGAAGAAACTAAGTTTTCTTTTGAGCCGTACTGAGTTCCGTTTGTGCCAAAAGCAAAGCCTGAACGTTCGCCTAAATTGTTAAGTTCGCGCGGCAAATATCCGTTGTCAGAACTGGAATCGCTTACCGGCGGAAACCAAACGTATTCAAATGTGTTTTTGATTTTGTCCGCATTATTGGAAATTATTTTGTACCAGTCAGTTGAACTTCCTCTTGATTTTTTGTTGCTGGTCCAGTCAAAACCTTGCAGCATTACGCC
>CAYXDA010000135.1:0-5333 GCA_964463615.1 uncultured Treponema sp. | reverse complement strand
ACTAAAATATTAGACTTTTTATTAGATTTTGTATTATTCTTTTGAAGATTTTCATGTTTTTCTTCAGACGTTTTATTATTTTCATCTTTTTTTAAAGAATCATCTTTTCCGTTGTCTTTCTGATTTTCGGCATTTTTATTATAGTTCCGAATATTGTCGTTTTTGTTTTTGGGAAAAGAGCCGCTTTCAATAGCGTCTTTCAGCATTTCGCCCAGTTTGTCGTATTGTGAACTCACTGTTTTTCCTTAAATTACTGTTCCGTCCGGTATTATTGCGCCTTTTCGTATAACGATAATTCCATCCGCCGCATAAAATTTTCCATGGTCGCCGTTTTCGTAGGTTTTTCCGTCAACATTTATGCGCACGTTATTTCCTATTCGTGAATTTTTGTCGATTATTGTACGGGCTATAAAACAGTTTTTTCCGATTCCAATTGTAGGAATTCCATTTTTTAAGTCTTCTTTTTTTTCTTCCGGATATTGATAAAAGTCTGCGCCCATCATTATTACTCCGTTAAGTTCAGAACCGTTTTCTATTATTGAGCGCACACCGATTATCGAGCGGTTTATTTTGCAGTTTGTGATTACGCATCCTTCGGAAGTCAAAGTTGCGTAAATTGATGCTCCGTTTATTTTTGAGGGCGGAAGATTTCTCATATGAGTGTAAATCGGTTCATTTTCGTCATAAAAGTTGAATTCAGGATCTATATCTGTAAGTTTGATGTTTGCATCGTAAAAACTTTTTATAGTTCCTATGTCTTCCCAATAACCGTTAAAAACGTATGCGTTTACGATGTAGTTTCCGATTGAATTTGGAATTACTTCTTTTCCGAAATCTTTGGAATCGCTTGCATTTAAAACTGTTTCCAATGTGGATGCGTTGAAAATATAAATTCCCATTGAAGCCAAGTATTCTTTTTCAGGATTAGGCGTCTGCGCTTTTAATTCCGATGAAATTTTCCAGTCGGAAAGATCAAAATCCAATGCAGGTTTTTCCTTGAATTCTGTTATGCGGTTTGTTTCATCAGTTTTTACAATTCCAAATCTGCTGGCATCCGTTCTGCTTACAGGTGTTGTTGCAATGGAAATGCTTGCTCCTGAGTTAAGGTGCGAATAAAAAAAGTCCCGCAAATCCATTCTGTAAAGCTGATCTCCGGAAAGTATTATATAGTGCGTCGGATTTTGCGCTTTGAAATGCGTCATGCTTTTTCTTACGGAATCAGCGGTTCCTTCGTAAAATCTGTCGTTTTCCAACGTTTGTTCCGCCGCAAGAATTTCTACAAATCCCGAAGAAAACCGGTCAAAATTGTAGGAATTTGTTATGTGCATATGGAGCGAAGTTGAATTGAACTGAGTCAGAAGGTAGATTTTTTTGTAACCGGAATTGATACAATTGGAAAGCGGAATATCAACAAGCCGATATTTTCCTCCGAATGAAACAGCTGGTTTTGAGCGTTCCTTAGTAAGAGGATATAGTCTTGTTCCTTTTCCGCCGCCTAAAATCAAGGCGACTACGCGCGGTTTGTTCTTGTCGTTCTGCATTTCAACTATATTATAAAACAAAATTAACTAAACCGCAATTTCTATATTCCGATAATAAAACAAATGGTTCTAGTTAATCATTTGGAGGTAAAAATATGATTCGTGGCTGGTACACAGGGGCAAGCGGAATGAATGCGCAGCAGAACAGGCTGGACGCTATTTCAAATAATCTTGCAAACGTAGACACTGCCGGATACAAAAAGGACGTAACTGTTTCAAAATCATTTCCGGAACTTTTGTTGCGCCGCACAAATCTTGACGGCGTTTATGAAACTCCATCCGGTTCTGCGGATGCCGCTCCTATAATCGGCAAACTTGGACTTGGCGTGGAAACAAACGAAAATTATACAGATTTTTCACAGGGCTCATTCCGGCAGACAGATCAGAATACAGATGTTGCTCTCGGCGGCAAAGGTTTTTTTGCAGTTCAAACTCCTGCGGGGGAACGCTATACACGAGACGGCAATTTTATTTTAGGAAAAGAAGGAATACTTTTAACAAAAGACGGTTATCCCGTTCTTGGCGAAAAAGGCGTGATTCAAGTTGAAAATGACCGTTTTACAATTAATGAAGACGGTGTTATTTCCTTGCAGGAAGATTCCGGAATTGTTGACCGGCTCAAACTTGTCCGTTTTGACAACGAACGTTACCTTAAAAAAGTGGGAAACAATCTTTATTCAACAAATGACATAGCGGGACCAGCACATATAGCGGAAGGTTCTGAACGCCCTAAATTTTTGCAAGGCTATATGGAAACTTCAAATGTAAATGTTGTGAACGAAATGGTTCAGATGATAGAAGTAAACCGTGCATACGAAGCCAATCAGAAAACTATTACCAGCGAAGACAGTATGATGGGAACTCTATGGTCAAAAACTGCGGTTTTTAACAGATAACAGGGAGCGGAAAGTATTGACGTAGCGGACGTTTTTAATTGTCCGCAATTACAGCAAAAATCTACTTAGGAGATAAATATGGTAAGAAGTTTATGGACAGCAGCAACAGGAATGAACAGCCAGCAGACAAATATGGATATAATTTCAAACAACCTTTCAAATGTGAATACAACTGGTTATAAGCAGCAGCGCGCAGAATTTGAAGATTTGATTTATCAGAATGTAAAGCTTGCCGGAACTCCTGCTACAGAAGACACTGTTACACCTGTTGGAATCCAGCAGGGATCCGGTGTAAAACTTGCAGCGACCCAAAGAATAATGAAACAAGGTTCTTTGCAAAATACAGGTGTGGACACCGATGTTGCGATTGTCGGCGAAGGATTTTTCCGCGTTCAAAAATATGACGGAAGTTACGCATACACACGTGATGGTTCTTTCAAAATTGATTCAAACGGACAGCTTGTAACATCCAACGGAAACCGCGTTCTTCCGGAAATTATTTTGCCGGAAGGATACGATGCTTCTACACTGAATATCACACAGACCGGACGCGTAAGCGTAAAGGTGAACGGCGGTAACGAACCTGTAGAAGTGGGCCAGCTTGAACTTTTCCGTTTTCCTAATGCGGTAGGTTTACAGGCGGAAGGCGATAATATGTTTGTTCAGACAAATGCTTCCGGCGAAGCGTTCGGCGGTCGTCCTGGATACGAAGGTTTCGGCGATACACGTCATAAATTTTTGGAAATGTCAAATGTTTCCGTTGTGAACGAAATGGTTCAGATGATTGTTGCTCAGCGCGCTTACGAATTTAACAGCAAAGCAATTCAGACAAGCGACACAATGCTTTCATCAGCGGTAAATCTTAAGCGGTAAAATAAAAATTCAGCCTGAAAATTAATATTCAGACTGAATTTTTACTGATTGCACTTATATTTTGGCGTTTTTTTTTATATTTTTGTAATTTTGCCAAATTTTTTGGTGATTTGATTAAGATTTTTGAGATTTTGCTGTTTTTTTTGGTGATTGAGCCAGTCGAAATCACCGATAAAAAAATAAGAGGGAAAAGCCTTTCCCTACGGCCGCACTTCGTTGCGTCCTACCCATTCTGCGGGGGCAAAAGTTTAATTCGCGCTTTGCCCCCGCAACGCCCGTTAAGATTGACATCAGTTCTGGAGGAAAAAATGAACGTTGGATTAGTTTCAAATCAGTTAAGCGCAATTACAAATGGACAAGGCGCACTTCAGTCTGCAAAAATAAACGGTGAAACATCAAAATTTCAAGATTTAATAAAATCATTTGAACAAAAAGAAAAAAAATCCACAGTTTCTTCAAGTCAGATTCTTCCGGAAGGAAAACTTAATGGCGATATTTCTTCAGGATTTTCAGGTGCTTTTTACAGCGTTGCAGACAAGAAGTCAAATCCGGTCGGTGCGGCTGCAAATCAGGCGAACAGTCACGTAAAAAATAAAAAAATAGATAAAACTTCAAAGCTTTATGAAAAATCACTTGAACTTGAAAGCTATTTTGTAAAGCAGGTTCTTTCTTCTATGCGGAAAACTGTTTCAAAATCAGCGCTGGGCGGTTCGAATTTTGCAGGTGAAATGTATGAAGATATGCTTTTTGACGAATACGCAACAAGTATGACAAAAAACGCAGGATTCGGGCTTGCTGATCAAATTTATTTAAGTTTGATATAATTTTTTATTTTTTTTTCAAAATTCATTTCAGTTTTTTTCATTTTTCGTATATATATTATATAGAGTGTTTTGTTTAATTGGAAAGAAGAGTTTATAGTTTTTTATCACATCACTTTTTATTTAATCACACACAACCATTTTTTTTCTCTTTTTTTGAACATCATAATGCTCTGAAAAGTTTTTTTTAACAGATTCCTGTTTTTATCTGGAGGTAAAATGAAAAATCTGATGAAAAATTTCAGGGAGCTTTCATATTTTGAGCTCCTGGAAACGAACGGCGGCTATGGAGGTTCTTCCGGTGGCGGAAGTAAAGGCGGTTCTTCAAAAGGTTACAGCGGTTCCAGCGGAGGTTCATCCGGCAAAAGCGGTAAAAAAAGCGGTTACAACGCACTTACAAGCGGACTTTCCGCACCGCATTTTGTGACTGCCCGCGAAAAAGGAAGAATGGCTGCTCAAGGACGCGTCTGCTATTCGACTCCAACATCCGGTGTACCAACTTCGCCAAGCGCATATTCCGGAACAAGTTCCGGTCAAGGCGGAGATCCGTATGGTACTGATTATGAAAATAAACAAAGAATTGCAGAAATCGAGAAATTTGCTTATAAAAAGCAAAAGAGTTGGGATGCAAAAAAATTTGGTGACGAGTTTGGTGGAGAAGCATGTTGTGCAACTAGTATATTGAATGAAGTTAGCGAAATTTATACAAAAGAAACCGGAAAAACTATTACTGCTGAACAGCAAGATGCTGCTATGACTGCCGCAATTGGCGCAGGTATGATAAACGATGGAAAAGGTTCGAAAGAATCCGCAGCCTATGTTAATGATAAATTGGGTGCAGCGACTGTTATGGCAGAATCGTTGGGCTTGTCTGGTTCTTTTTCTTATAGAGAAGGAGGTGATTATGGAGATGGAACTGTATACAAACTTACAAAAACTAAAGATGAGGGAAAAACAACTTATACTCATTTTGTAAACTCTGCGGGTGAGGGAAGATATTATGATCCAAGTACGGGAAATATAAGTTATATTTCTGATTTTGCGATAAATGATAGAATTGTTGCTGTAACTACATTTACTTTAGATTATCATAGATAAAAAATACTCAGAGTTGTGTAAAAATAATTTGCACAACTCTAAATTAAGGAAAAATTATGTTAAAAAATAAAAAAATATTTTTAATTGTACTTTCTGTGTTAATT
>CAYXDA010000134.1:0-5392 GCA_964463615.1 uncultured Treponema sp. | reverse complement strand
GTCGATTAATATTAATTTTTTTTTCACATTCCTACAAGTACCTTAATAATAAGCAAATGAATTAAAAGGGCTTCCATTGCCTACCGCATCCGCATTTCTATATTAAAAATCTAAGCAAATTTTTATATATTGTGTTATAATAAAATGTGAATTTTTGCGCACTCTTAAAAAAACTTTTAATATTTGCAATTACTTTCTCTGCATCAACACTTTTGATTTCTTGCAATAAAAAAACTTCAAAAGAAAGTTCACAAGAAATTTTTATCGGAAATAATTTTTACTATTGGATCAGCGACGAAAACTCAAATGTTCAAGACGCAATCAATCATTCCGCTGATTTTAAAAAACTTACAGACAACACCACAAAAAATCTTGAAAAAACACTAAAAAAAGATTTGGGTACAAACAAAAATTTCGTCTGGGTTCGCGCAGAATTTGAAATTCCGCAAAATATGAAACACAGAATGCTGGGTCTTGTAATTCCGTACCTTAGAATGTCTGAAAAAGTATATCTTAACGGAAGTTACATCGGCTCAACCGGCAGTTTTCCGCCGAACGAACAAAGCGCACTTTACAAAACCCATTATTACAAACTTGCCGCAGAACTATTAAATCCAGAGCAGCCCAACGTTCTTCTTATAAAAATATGGTCGCATGGACAAAGCACAATTTCATCGCAGTCTTTTATAAAACTTGAAGAAGACGCAAAAAAAGATGCGGAATTCATCAACTTTTGGAACACAAAGATTTACTTTCTTTTGGTAGGAAGTGTATTTTTTGCTTTCATATTTTATCTTATTCTTTTTATAACAGGAAAAAACAACCGCGAACATCTTGATTTTGCATTTATTAACTTATTCACAATGTTTATATGCATACCATTTTTTGCACCGGAAGCTCCGTGGTTTACAAAAAATTTGATATCTTTTCAAATCTTTATGAAATTTTCAATTTCCATTCCTTTTTTCTGGATTATTTACTTTACTACAAGTTTTATATTGGATTTTGAACATTCCAAACACATAAAATTTACTGAAAGGCTAAGACTTGGAATTACACTAGGACAAACCCTTATAACCATAACTCTTCCGGATTACGATGTACTTATAGATATGACGGTAGCAATGCTGATGTTTTCAATTTTTCAGTTATGCTTTGGACTTTACGCTTTTATAAGAAATCTTTTTATAAAATGCCGCCGCCAGGATGCAATAATTCAACTTTTAGGTTTTACACCTGTTTTAATAACAATTTTTATAGACCTTATTCTTAGACTGAACAACAACACTCGAATTTATCCGTTCATAACAATTTTTGGCTGGCAAATTTCACTGATTATTTTCCTGATAATTCTTTCGTTGCGCTACGCTTTAGTTTACAATCAGAATGAACAGTTAAAAAACACTCTTCAGCAGGAAATCAACGCAAAAACGTTTGAACTCCAAGATAAAAACGCTAAGCTTACGCAATTAAATGAACAGTTGGAAAAAGACAAAATTGTTTCCGAACTGGACCTTTCTACCGCTTCGATTGTTCAGAAAAAATTTTTCCCAAAGCCGGAAAATTCGCTAAGAGGCTGGGATCTTGCAATCAGCTACGAGCCGCTTTCCAAAGTTTCCGGAGACCTTTACGACTATTACACTTTTGGCAACACCTTAAACGGAATTTCTTTGTTCGATGTTTCCGGACACGGAATTTCAGCGGCTCTTATTACAATGCTTGCACGCAGCATAATCAGCCACAGTTTTCAAAAAGGATTTAACGAGCACAAATCACTTACTTCAATGCTAAAAGAAATAAATGAAATCATCATCGGCGAAAAAGGCGAAATCGACAATTATCTTACCGGAATTATCTGCAGATTCGGACAATTTACCCCGGAAGGAAGCATTCACGTAGAACTAGGAAACGCAGGCCATCCTTATCCGCTGCTTTATTCTTCGGAAAACAGAAATGTAATAACGCTCATGGCAGACGACAGCCAACTGCACTTTGGCGCAATCGGAATGGAAGGAATAAATCCGGAATTTGCAACAATAACATTCAACATGAACATCGGGGACATTTTTGTATGCTACAGCGACGGACTTACAGAATCCGTAAACAGCGAAGGCGAACAGTTCGGCCGCATACGACTTGAATCAATTCTAAAACAAAGCGCCGAAAAACCGCCAAAAGAAATTATTGAAGATATCAGACTAAAATTCCATGAATTCTGCGGAGAAACAGAACGGCAGGATGATATTACAATTCTGATTTTAAAAAGAAAAAGCCCTTCTTATATTCAACTCCAGGACGGAGAAAATATAGAAGAGCTTCCTGTTATATAATTTTTTTGTTTTATCCAAGAACCATTTTGTCGTTTACTTCGCCATTTACGCTGAATTTTTCAAGCAAATCTTCAACTGTAAGCTTTTTCTTTTCTTCGCCCTTTACGTCGTAAACAACCTTTCCATCCATCATCATAATAAGGCGGTTTCCATAGCGGATTGCGTCCTTCATATTATGCGTAACCATAAAAGCGGTAAGATTATCGCGCGAAATAAATTCTTCTGTAAGCTCAAGAACTTTTTTTGCGGTTTTAGGATCAAGAGCGGCAGTGTGCTCATCAAGCAAAAGAAGTTTAGGCTTTTGCAATGTTGACATCAAAAGTGTCAACGCCTGCCGCTGTCCGCCGGAAAGCAAACCTACCTTTGCGTTCATACGGTTTTCAAGCCCCAAATCCAAAAGCGCAAGTTTTTCTTTGTAAACTTTTTTTTCTGCCGGCTGAATATACCAGCTTAAACCGCGCCTTTTACCGCGCCGCATCGCCATTGCAAGATTTTCTTCTATGGACATATTCGCCGCAGTTCCCATCATAGGATCCTGAAAAACGCGTCCCAAATACTTTGCCCTTTCATATTCCGGGCGCCCCGTAAGGTCAACTCCGTCCAAAACAATAGAACCGGAATCTGTATAGTGAACACCGGCAATAATATTCAAAAGAGTAGATTTTCCCGCTCCGTTTCCGCCAATTACAGTTATAAAATCGCCGTCATCAATTTCAAGGTCAACACCACGAATTGCTTTTTTTTCTGTTATTGTTCCAGGATTAAATGTCTTTGTTATATTAAAAAGTTTTAACATCGCAGCCCTCTATTGTTCATCTTTATGTTTTTGCACTTGAATGTGGCGAGTATTTTCTTCTTCATTAACATTCATTCCAGGAAGACTTCTGCGGCGGCGGTCAATTTTCGCCTTTATAACCGGAACACTAAGCGCAATCGCTACAATAAGCGCAGTCAAAAGCTTTAAGTCTGTTGACTTTAATCCAAGCTGAAGTACAACCGCAATTACAATTCTGTATATAATTGAACCAAAAACTACGCTTAAAAGAGTCCACCAGAACCCAAAGCGGGAACCAAAAATAACTTCGCCAATAATTATGCTCGCAAGACCAATAACAATTGTTCCCGTTCCCATTCCGACATCTGCGTAGCCTTGACTTTGAGCAACAAGAGCGCCGCTCATTGCGACCATTCCGTTGGAAATCATAAGACCAAGTATTTTTGTATTATCCGTATTTACGCCCATTGCGCGCACCATATGCTCATTACTGCCGGTCGCACGAACGGCACTTCCGATTTCTGTTCCAAAAAACCAGTACATAAGCGCAATAATAATAACAATTACGATTACGCCGATAATGAGCGAAACGGAAGTTGTAGTAAGCTTGTTTCCGGAAAAATCTTTAAGCATGCTCATCATTGTGGGACTTCCCAAAAGCGGAGTGTTCGCTTTGCCCATAATGCGAATGTTTATTGAATAAAGCGCAATCTGCGTTAAAATACTTGCAAGCAAAATGTTTATCTTCAGTTTTGTATTCATAAAACCTGTCGCAAGCCCACAAATCATTCCCATTATAAAAACAAAAAACAAAGTAAGAATAGGATTCATACCTTTTACAATAAGAACAGCAGTAACAGCTCCGCCGGCAGCAAAACTTCCGTCAACAGTCATATCTGCAACATTCAAAATTCTGAATGTAAGATAAACACCAAGAGTCATCAGTCCCCAAAGAATTCCTTGGGCAACCGCACCTTCCATTGCAAATAAAATCGCCATCATGCGCTCCAAAAATTAAAGATTCTCTGAAATTGTTATTCCAAGCGTCTTTGCAGTTTCTTCATTAAACTTTAAATCGCAGTTTTCCAAATACTGAATCGGCATTTCCGCAGGATTCTTTCCGTCGCGAAGAATTTCCACAGCCATTTTTGCAGTCTGCTTTCCAAGTTCGTAATAATTAATTCCGTAAGTTGCAAAACCGCCGGCATTTACCATTCCTTCTTCTCCACAAATTGTAGGAATTCCTTTTTCGTTCGCAATCTGAGAAACAAGAGACATACCAGCAGCAATCATATTGTCTGTAGGCGCATAAATCGCATCAACTTTTCCGCAAAGGCTTGTTACAACCTGCTGAATTTCGTTTGAATTAGAAACTGTGCCATCAATATATTTCAAACCAACTTTATCGCAGGCAGCCTTTGCAAGCGCAATCTGAAAGTACGAATTCTGCTCGCTTGAACAATAAAGCATTCCGACTGTCTTTGCGTTCGGAACAAGTTTTTTAAGAAGATTTATCTGAGCTTCGCAAGGTGTTAAGTCAGAAGTTCCAGTTACGTTTCCGCCTGGAGCTGTGTTTTTTTCCACCAATTTTGCAGATTCAGGATCTGTAACAGAAGAAATAAGAATAGGAATATCTTTTGTAAGATTTGCAACAGCCTGAGCCGCCGGTGTTGCAATAGCAAAAATCAAGTTGTCGCGGTCATTTATAAGTTTTTCTGCGATTGTAACGCAGTTTACCTGTTCACCCTGCGCATTATGATAATCAATTGAAATATTCTTTCCGTCTTCATAACCGGCTTCTTTAAGTCCGTCTACAAAACCTTTGTAATTTGCATCCAATGCAGAATGTTCAACAAGTTGAATTACTCCAATTTTAATTTTTTTATCGCCTTTTGAGCAACCAGAAAGTCCAATAGCCGCCGCACAAAGCAAAGCAGCTGCCGCAAATGACTTTTTCATCTTTTACATCCTCCAATTCCAGTAAAAAAAGTATATGTAATTATAAAGACAAAACACATTATAAACAAGTTTTTTTACAAAAGCAGATCGGTTATTGGTACAGAGCAGAAGCAGAAAATCCATCAGACGGCTGGAGCTACGGATTTTACCTGTTCAACCGTCATTTTTTATATTTGTGCGGCTTTTACTGCTGCAACTTTAAGTTCCGCTTTCTGCCAGGCTGTAAGTGCAATATACTATTCCTTTGATTTTCTTCCATTCGTTTAAGTTCTGGCAATTAAAATCTCCGAGTGTAATATACTTTACAAAAAAAACTGCCGTCAAGTTT
>CAYXDA010000133.1:0-5450 GCA_964463615.1 uncultured Treponema sp. | reverse complement strand
GAGGAAATAATGTCTGACTCAAATTCATTGAAAGTTCCTTTTTCGCGTCCTTCAATTTCAAAAGAAGAAATAAAACTCGTTACAAAAATTTTAAAATCCGGCTGGCTTACAACCGGAAAATATGCTCTTGAATTTGAAAAAAAATTTTCAGACTTTATGAATGCAAAACCGGAAATGCTGGAAGAACGGAAAAACTTCGGGCTTTCTTGCGAACCTGTAAAAAGTCTTGCTGTAAATTCAAACACAAGCGGAATGATTCTTGCTATGGAAGCGTGCGGTGTAGGTCCGGGAACAGCGGTTATAACAACGCCATACACATTCGTTTCAACCGCAATGTGCGCACGACATCTTGGAGCGGAAGTTTATTTTGCCGACATAGAAAAAAATTCTTACAGCATAGATCCTGAAAAAGTAGAAAATATTCTGCGCTCTTCCAAAGGCAAAAATGTAAAAGCAATAATTCCTGTTCATATTGCCGGAAATCTTTGCGACATGAAGAAAATTATGCAGATTGCAAAAAATTACAATGTAAAAGTAATTGAAGATGCGGCACATTCATTTCCAAGCAAAACATCGCTCGGTTATGCGGGAACAATCGGCGACATCGGAGTGTTTTCTTTTTACGTTACAAAAACGATTACAACTGCGGAAGGCGGAATGGTTTGCACAAGAAACGGCGAATTGGCAAATCGGATGACAATCATGCGCATGCACGGAATGGACAGAACAACCTGGGACCGCTACACTTCTCCGCGTGCAAGCTGGGAATACGATATTGTTGCGCCGGGTTACAAATTCAACCTGCCGGATATTCTTGCTTCCATCGGTGTTGTTCAACTGAAAAAAGCGGAAAAATTTTATGAAAAACGTATTAAAATAGCAGAAAAATACAATAAAGCATTTGAAAAACTTGATTTTGTGCAAACGCCGCCAACTTCGGAAGGAAATGCATGGCATTTGTATCTTCTGCGGATAGTTCAGGAAAAATTAAAAATCGGGCGCAATGACTTTGCAAAACAACTGCAGAAAGCTGGAATCGGAATTTCCGTTCACTTTATTCCTCTGTTCTATTTTACTTATTGGAAAGAACTTTATTCCGATTTTACTGCGGAAAATTTTCCGGAAGCGGCAAAACGCTACAGTCAAACGATTTCAATTCCTTTATGGCCTGATATGAGCGAAAAAATGGCAGAAACTGTAATAAGAGAAGTTACAAAAATAGGACTGGAAAATCATGTCTGAAGAAAAAATCATAACTGAAAAAAACAAATCGACAAGAAAAAAAATTTCACGAAAAAAAAGCAGAAGAACATCGTATCTTTCAAAAGATTATTTTATCGATTGCTTTAAAGACAATATGCTTTACGCAGCACTTGTAAGAAGTCCTTTGTCCGGAGGAAAAATCACAAACATCAATTTTTCTGATATTCCGGAAGGATATTTTTTCTTTTCTGCCCGCGATATTCCGGGAAAAAATTTTATTTCTACAATGGGAATAAACACACGCGTTTTCTGCAATGAAAAAGTTCACTACAAAGGTCAGCCGGTAGGAATTGTTGCCGGACCAGATCTGGAAGAAGTACGAAGAATTGCAGACGAAATTCAAATAACTTTTGATGTTACGACAATTCCTTCCCCGGAAATACAGGAAGTTGCACAACAGTTAAGTCATTCGGAAAACGTAAAAAATTCAATTCCGGAAGCAAACCAGTCGGAAATCGCAAAAGATTCTGACATTGCTGATATTGTGGATATGGTAAACGTTCTGCCTTCTCTTGACGCAATGCCAAAACCCACAAAAAAATCAAGTTATACCCAACCTTCTCAAATTGAGGATGCTGTTGAAAACATAAATCCCGGGAAACATACTGAACGCATTCTTGCAGAACGAACCGCAACTGCCGGCTTTTTTGCTTTTACAGATGATCCGCAAATTCTAAACGATGAATTCAGCCTATGCCCGTTTGACATAACTTCATCATGGTCAATGGACGAAGTCTGCCCGAATTGGATTGAACCAAACGGTGTTTTTTGCTACAAAGAAGGACAAAAAATCAATGTTCTTACAACAACACAATGGTCTTCCTATCTTTCAAAAAATCTTAGCCAAGTACTGAATATTGATGAAGAAAAAATAATAATTCAAAAAACACTTTCGCAAACAGAAAATACAAGCGGAATTTGGAGAAACGCGACTTTAGCCGCACAAGCCGCAATTGCAAGTTGGATTACAGAAAAACCTGTAAAACTGATTCTGACAAAAGAAGAGCAAAAAACTTTTTTTCATCCCGGAGTAGACACAAAAATAAAAATCCGCTCTGCTGTAGAAGCAGACGGAACAATAAAAGCGGTAATTGTAAATATAGACTGCGACGCCGGCTATTCAAATCCGTTTGCACAGGAAATAGCAGACAGACTTGCGGTTGCTGCCTGTAGTTTTTACAATCCGCGCCACGTAATAATAAATGTAAAGATCCATTCTTCGGACAATCCGCCGACTTCCATATATTCAGAACTGATTGACTCGCAGGCGTTTTTTGCAATGGAAAATCACTTGCAGCTTATTGCAGAAAAAACAAATATTTTGCCGGAAGAATTAAGAATGAAAAATATTTGTCTGATTGAAAGGGAATACAAATCTCCGTTCAAATTCAGATTCAACCGGCCGGCAGACACAATAAATGCAATTGTCCGACAAAGCGATTTTAACAGAAAATATTCATCTTACAGACTGAACGCAATAGAAACTCAAAAAGAAGGCGGACACACATTCTTTGCTTTGCCAAGACGAGGAATCGGACTTGCATGCGCTTATGACGGTTCCTGCTTTTACGGAACAAATTTTTCTCTTGCGGAACATAAAATAGAAGTAACGTTAACAGAAGAAAATAAAATTGTAATAAACGCAATGAATCCGTCTTCTTCTGTAAGTACAATATGGAAGCAGCTTGCTTCTTCAATTCTTGAAATAGATCAAAACCAGATAATTATAAATCCGGAATACGAAACCACAGAAGAAACCCATATGCCTAAAAGTTTTTGCAACGACATAAGCATAATGGCGGTTCTTTTAAAACGCGCCTGCGAAGACATAAAAAAGAAACGGGAAAAAGAAGAACTTCCGATTACAGTAAAGAAAACCCTTTCACCTGCAATGAAAAAACAATGGAACAACAAAAAATTTTCAGGTCATCCTTACCAGGCATCTTCTTTCGGAGCGGCAATTGTTGAAGTTGAACTTAACGCAAACACTTACCAGGAAAAAATAAAAGGAATTTGGATTGCGATTGACTGCGGCGAAATTTATTCAATAAAATCAGCGGAAAATACAGTGCGGCTTGCCGTTCAGCAGGAAATGGAACGCATTGTGCAGGATACGATTGTTTGCAATGATTCAATAAATATTTCATTTATCAATTCAAAAGAAACGCCCTGCCAGATTGGAAAACTTGTGCACAACTTAATTCCGGCCGCTTTTTCTTCCGCACTTTCCATGGCTTTAGCAAAAAAAGTTTCGCACATTCCGTGCACGGAGCAGGAACTTTACGAACTTACAAAATCGGAACAAACGCAAAGTAAAAATGCAGAAGAAATGAACTCAAGCGGAAAAGATGAAAACTCTGAAGAAAAGCAAAAATCTGAAAATGAGGCGGAAACTTCGGAAAAGAGCGAAACTTTGGAAAATCCACAAAATGAAAGCGAAAAAGAGGAAGCAAAATGAACATTCCTATAATTATTAACGGCGACCGGATAATGCTTCAGGCGGAACCGGATGAAAAACTTATTGATGTGCTTCGCTCCCTGAAATTTTTTTCAGTAAAACTAGGATGTGCGGAAGGCGTTTGCGGCGCATGTACGATTTTGCTGAACGGAAATCCCGTTCCCGCCTGCAAACTTGCAGTTTCTCTTGCAATGAATCAGGAAATTGTCACTTTGGAATACTTTTCAAAATCTGAAGAATATTCGTACATTGTAAAAGGTTTTGCAAAAGCGGGAATAAAACTTTGCGGATACTGCAACTCCGGAAAAATTTTTGCCGCAGCACAAATTCTTAAAGACAGGCAAAAACCCAGCCGCACGGAAATAAAAAAGAAGATACAACATCTTTCGCCATGCTGCACAGACATAGATACATTAACAAACGGTATAATCTATGCAGCAGAATTCCAAGCGAATTCAAAATAAGAGGTCTAAAATGGAAAAAAAACACAGCAACATTTTTTATGCAAAAAACCTTTCAGATCTTTTTTACCAGATGAAAACAATTGCCGGACTTCAAATTGTGGGAGCGTGCACTGGAATAAGCAAAATGCCGGAAAAATGCATTTCTACAATTCTGATAAAAGATTTCAGGCAGATACAAAAACATGAACGATATCTGGAATTCGGACCGGGAACACCGCTTTCCGCAATTCTTGAACTTGGAGAGCGCAATCTTCCTAAAATACTAATGGAAGCGATTGAATCCGTTGCAAATCCTTTTGTGCGGAATGTGGCAACGCTTGCAGGAAACATTTTGAATCCGGAGCAAAAATGCACGCTTTTCGGTCCGCTTTTGGCACTTGACGCATACTTTGAGCTGAAATCTCCGAATGAAACAAAATTTATTCCGCTGCTAAATTTTACAGAAATTCCAAAGGATTTTGCTCTTACAAATATAAGAATTCCAACAAACGACTGGGATGTAAGCATTTACAGAAGATTGGGACCGGAACACAAACTGTCAGAAGATTCTGCATCTTTTTCGTTCCTTGCAGATTCTGAAAAGAGCGTAATTACAAACTTGAAAATAAGTTTTTCCGGCAAAATAACATTCCGTTGCCAGGAACTTGAAAACAAAATGCTGGGATTAAAACTGCCTATTGCATCTTCAGATATTGACGGCTACATCGACGAAGCTACCGCTCAGTTTGATAAAGTCGCAGGAAAAATAGAGTACATGCCTGTCTTGCGTCAGCAGTTTATGAATCTGGTAAGATATTCATTTGAGCAGTTAATATAAAACGGCACATATCTGCGGCTTTTTTTTATGCAGACTTTTTAAGGTTTGACTATGCGTGAAGGATTGTAGGGGCGCGCCTTTCTGTCGGCAGACATGAAGGCGCGTTGCGGACGGCGAGCAAAGCGAGCCGGAAGCAATGCAGGCGAATGCCGGAACCCCGAAAAGCCTGACGGCGCTGGTTGAGCCCGGCGAAACCACAGCCGGCACGCCCAAAAATTCAAACAAATCATTTTTTTTATTTTTTAAGTTCCTATTTCATATTTCCAATTTAGTAATTATAATAGAAGAATGTTCAACAGTCTTACAGGAACGATTACCGGAAAATTTTCAAAACAACTTTTAATCAGCACAAACGGAATTGAATGGTCTGTTTGCGTGCCGGATTCTTGTCTTCAGGAATTCGGACCGGTTGGCGGTGAAGGAAAAGTTTTTACATATTTGAATCACT
>CAYXDA010000132.1:0-5490 GCA_964463615.1 uncultured Treponema sp. | reverse complement strand
AGTGCCAAACATTTTCATCGCGGGAATAAGACTGATCTTTTTTCATAGGAACTTCAAGGCCACGGTCTTCCAAGAATTTGATTTCTGCTTCGCGGCTGTCCATATTCCATTTGTCGTCACGCCAAGCGGCAATAACTTTGATGTCCGGAGCAAACGCTTTTATTGCAAGTTCAAAACGAACCTGATCGTTGCCTTTTCCTGTTGCGCCGTGACAAATTGCAACCGCATTTTCCTGGCGGGCGTATTCAACAAGGATTTTTCCGATAAGCGGACGCGCTGTTGAAGTTCCCAAAAGATATTCATCTTCATAAACGGCATTTGCCTTAAGAGCCGTCCAAACATATTCTTCTATATATTCCTGTTTTGCGTCTACTACGTAGCAGGCAGCGGCACCGGTTTTTAACGCGCGCTTTTTAATTGCGTCCCAGTCATCGCCCTGACCAACATCAATGCAAACAGCGATTACATCATAATCATAATTTTCTTTAAGCCACGGAATAATAACAGTTGTATCAAGTCCGCCTGAATATGCAAGAATTACTTTGTCTTTTGCCATTTTTTTAGCCTCGTAATAAAAATCTATTTATGGATAATAATTTAGCATTTTAGAAAGAAATTAACAACCACAGAAAACAACGTAAAACCGCCACAAAATGTAAAGACATTAAGAAAGAACGAAGATAAATTCATTTATTGACATAACAAAATAAAATATTATAATTTTACTGTAAAATAACAAAAGGGATTGTCCAACAAAGCTGCATATTGAACTTAACAAGACAATCGCGAACAGGAGATAAAATATGAAACTTTCAAAACTTCTTTTGAGCAGCACACTCGCAGCAGCGCTTGTGCTTGGATTTGCAGGATGTTCAAGTGACGAAAGCGGTGATTCTAGTATTATAAAATTAGACGGCCGAAATGCGACAACTTATGACGATGAAACAGGAACAACATTGGTTTCAAACAACGGAAACACCTACAGAAGAGGTTATAAAACTGTAAAAGGAACAAACTGGAAAGGCGCATTATACGTATTAAGTATTGATACTACCGCACAAAAAGGAAATGGTGGTGTTTTAGGTGTTACTTTCGACGGATACGATAAAGACGGCGCAAATAATATGTATGTATTAGGAATGCGATACAGAAGTGAAAAAACACAAATCTATCTTTCATATTTTGAAGGCGTAAGCAGCGAACAGCTTGAAAGCGACAATGCAACTAGTTCTTTTGGAACAGATGAATTCCAGCTCATAAACGGTGGTAAAGATAACTCATTCCAAGATCTCAACGGTGTAGCAAAAGATGAAAATGGAAAAGTAACAATTACAGTTCTAGTTTACCAGAATTCAGATAATGGCAAGTATAATGGAAAATATGGAATTGCAATTTACGCAGGTGATAAATCAGAAGAATTTGCAAATGTAAACGTAGAAAATATTTCTTTGAAGAAAAACGAAGCAAAGTTGCCAGACGGAAAAATTGCACTAACTATGGCAACAGATGCAACAACCGATGGTAAATTATTCACAGCTTACTCAGATGCTACAAAAAATGATACTCTTGACTCTTTTGGTGTTATGAAAAACAGCAAAGGAAAAGCTCTTGCAGAAGGTAAAGCTGCGGAAGGAAAATTTGGTTTTTATGTTAATATTTATACAAAAACAGAATCTGGTGAAGAATCAACATTAGACGGTTCTTGGACTAGTCTTGATGCAGATCTTGAAGACGAAATCATCGAAGAATAACAATTCATTTGTTTGAATAAAACTCCGCTCTCGGATTGTTCCAGGGCGGAGTTTTTTTTTGTTTTTGCGGATGCGCTAGGCTATGTAAGCCCTTTAGTCCACCGCAGCGCAGTCGGTGTATTCGCGCTTGTTCAGCGTGCAGAACTTATGGTCTGCAGAAAGTTTTGCAGTCTTCAAACTGACAAGCGAGGAGGATGAGCCGACAGGCGAAGGCTGGAACAGCCGGCCCTGAGCGCAGCGAAGGGAAGCGCCCTTATTCCATATTTTTTGTTTTTCCATTATAACTTCTGATTATGAATTACTACAAAATTTTTCATCCGGACTTAACTAACGACAACATCATAAAAAGTTTAATAGCATTTTCGCTTCCGCTTATGGTTTCCTGGATTTTCCAGCAGTTTTACAATGCGGTTGACACTGTGATTGTGGGACATTTTCTTGGGGAAGAAAGTCTTGCGGCAATCGGTGCCTGCGCGGCGATTTTTGAACTTTTAATCGGGTTCGGAAACGGTTTCGGGGGCGGACTTGGAATTGTGGCTGCCCGCTATTACGGCGCAAACCGCATTGAAAAGCTTAAAAAGGTTACGGCGGCTTCTGTTGTAATCACAATAATCGTTACTCTTTTTACAATGCTTTTGGGGCAAACCGCGTTAAAGCCTTTGCTTAAACTTTTGGGAACGCCGCAGTCTATTTTGGACGAAGCGTTTTCGTACATCTGGACAATTGCTATTTTTTCCGGCGTTCTTTTTGCGTACAATCTTTTAAGCGGCCTTTTGCGCGCAATCGGAAACAGTTTTATGCCGCTCGTATTTTTAATAATCGCTTCGGTCTTGAATATTTTTCTTGATATTATGTTTGTTGCGGTTTTTAAATTCGGAATAAGCGGAACTGCGGTTGCAACTGTAATTGCGCAGGGAATAAGCGCGCTTTTGTGTCTTCTGTATATTTTTAAGAAAACAAAAATTCTTGTTCCGGAAAAGAAAAGTTTTAAGGCGGAAAAAGAGTTGTACAAAAACTTAACTGCGCAGGGGCTTTCTATGGCGTTGATGAGCGCGCTTGTAAGTTCCGGTTCTGTAATTCTGCAGTCGGCAATAAACAAGTTTGACACTCTTATAATTGCAGGGCACATTTCCGCGCGCAAAATCTTTTCTTTTACAGCAATTCCGATTATGACGCTTGGAGTTGCAAGCGCAACTTTTGTTTCGCAAAATTTGGGAGCCGGTAAAATAGAGCGCATTAAAAAAGGCGTTTTTGATTCCTGCGTTATGTGCGTTATCTGGAGCATTTTGTGCACGGTTCTTATTCCGCTCTGTTCCGGCAGCCTTATAAGAGCCATCAGCGGTTCTGCAAACGAAGAACTGGTTGATTTTGGCGCAAAATATATTTCGTTCATTCAGCCTTTTTATGTTGCGCTGGGAATTCTTCTTGTTATGCGGAATACAATGCAGGGCTTGGGAAGAAAAATTCTTCCGCTTTTTTCAAGCATTATTGAACTTGTGGGAAAAATGCTTTTTACATGGCTTATAATTCCGGTGCTTGGAAAATGGGGAATTATAATGTGCGAACCCTTGCTGTGGTGCATAATGGCGGTTCAACTTGTTTTTGTATACATAAGGACAATCCGGAAAATAAGCAGCCAATAATTACCGGAATGTAAAATTTACATTTATAAAAAAGTTTTTACATTGCAAACTTGATATTCCAGTCCGGCGCAAAGGTTTTCCAGTTCATTTTCACGGATAAAGCCCTTTGCCCCGCCGGATTCGCCTATTTTCCAGCTTGCAAACGCAACTGCTTTTTTCAAACATTCAACCGGCGCAAAACCTTTAAGATAAAAATGAACGAACGAACTGAAAAGTGCATCGCCTGCACCGCATGTGTTCAGAACCGGCCGTGTATTTACGCTTGCAACACTTGTAACAGTTCCTGCTTTTCCGTCAAGAATCATTGCGCCGGCTTTGCCCTGCCCCAAAACAACCGCGAGGTTTTTATACTTTTCCCAAATGGAAAAAAGAAAATCCTCGTGATTTCCGGTTATTCCTTCATCGCTTAAAAATACAACATCCGCATTCTGCAAAAATCTTTTGTTGTATTCATCCTCAATGTCGGAAAGAACATGAACATCTGTAAAAACAGGTTTTCCGCTTTCTTTAGCCTTTCTGATAAGTTCATCGTTAAAATTAATATTGCATACAACAATTCCGTCCGACTCAGAAACTTTGTTCTGTAAATCTTTGTAGGGCAAAACAAAATCCTGAATATTTTTAAGGTCGCAAAAAACTTTTCGCATTCCGTTTTCATCAAAAAGAACTGCGCTTGTGCAAGTTTTTTCAAGTTTTTCAAAAAGATTTTCCGTGTTTATTTTCAGTCCGGAAAGTTCATTTTTAATCATCCGTCCAACAATATCTTTTCCGATTATGGAAACAGGAAAAACTTCATCTCCCAAAACATTCAAAGCTTTTATAATATTGTAGGCAACTCCGCTCAAATCAACGCCAACGCCGTTAAACGCATACTCAATCGGTGAATATTCAACAGGAAACGCACGGACCGCCGCATTTGCTTCTATGTTTATAAGTCCGGAAACCAAAATTTTCATTTTTACCTCTAGTTTTTTCTGCGCAAGATTAAAAAAGGGGGAAAGTCTTCCCCTACGGCCGCACTTCGTTGCGTCCTACCCTTTCGCCTAGGGGAAAAATCCCCTAAAACCCCTTAAAACGCTCAAATCCGATTTTACAACAACAAAATTATATGTGCTGATAATTTTTTGTTAGCAAAATCCGCAAAATAAGCCGGTCATTGTGCTCAAAATACAAAAATTGATATTTATTTCCGCTTTGCGCAGATTATTTTACGCTTCCATCCGAATAAAAAAAATCTTCCACGCTTATAACAGGATTTCCTTCTTTGCGGCGCGCATAAATTTGCTCGTGCAGTTCAATCAAGTCTGTCCGTTTTTGAATAAAATTTTTGTCGTGGTCAAGACAAACAAAATCGCACGGTAAAGTTTTTAAAAGTTCAATTTCTTCTTTCAAAAGCTGAGCATTGTAGGAATGCGCGCCTATTTTTTCCTTTGCATAAGTTCCGTCGCCAAAAAACGCGTAATTTCCGCATAAAAGCGCAAGACAACCTTTTGCATGGCTGGACGGAAAACGTAATACTTTTATTTCCGGAGTTCCAGGCACTGTAAAATCATCTTCCACAACTTTTCCGGCCCGAACATAGCGTTTTGTATATTTAGAAACAAAAAGTTCATCATAGCGGATTTTACGGAGCAAATTCAAAACATGATCAGGATGAAAGTGCGAAAGCACTATATTTTTTCTACCGACAACTGCATTGATTGCATCTGCAGCTTCTTTTGAAGAGCCCACATCAAAAATCCAGGTGCAACTTTCGCCGCTCAAATTTTTCTGCTTTATAAAAACAACATCACAGCTTAAAGGATTTCTGCATGCCGGAAGATAAGAAATAAATTCGTTTATTTGAATCATAATCAATTACAACGAAAAACTTTCCGGCAAAAGTTCTGCAAGCGTATAAATTTTGAACTCGTCAGCAGATTTTGCAAGTATGATTTTAAAATCTGGACTGCAGAATTCGCGCATAACCTGGCGGCAAACTCCACACGGCGGGCAAAAATCTTTTACAATTCCTTCGTGTCCGCCGACGATACAAATCGCTTCAAAATCTTTTTCGCCTTCGCTTACCGCCTTAAAAACGGCAGTGCGTTCCGCAC
>CAYXDA010000131.1:0-5505 GCA_964463615.1 uncultured Treponema sp. | reverse complement strand
CCCGCAACCACCGACACCCACGCCCGTAACGCGGCAACCGACCGTTTCAGAAACGGAAAAGAACGAATTCTTATTACAAGCGATTTGGCAGCACGCGGACTTGATATCAACAGAATTACACATGTCATTCAAATGGATTTACCGCAAGACAGCGATTTTTTTATTCACAGAGCGGGCCGCACTGCAAGAGCAGGAAAAGAGGGAATAAACGTTGTTATCGGTGATGCATACGAAATGAGAGCGTTCAGCGCTTTGGAAAAAAAACTTGGAATAACAGTTTACCCTAAGGAAATAAGAAACGGAAAAGTTCAAAGCATAAAAAATTTGGACAGTTAGCAGAATATTCTGAACAAAGTTCTGAACTGTCACATTTTTCATTGAATATTTCACACAAGCGTCTTTTGCAAAGAACGTGAAAAAGAACGACAAGTTCTCAAAAAAGCAAAGACATTCTGTTGTTTCAAATTAACAGGATGCGGCTTTTTGAATGTCATTTGTAATTGAAACAACATTCTTAATACGTTACAATAAAAAGATATTAGATACGGAGTTTTTTGTGTTTTTAAAAAGTCTGGACATTTTTGGTTTTAAATCTTTTGCTGACCGAACACATATTGATTTTGCAGATGGAATAACTGCTCTTCTTGGACCAAACGGATGCGGAAAAAGCAACGTTGTTGACGCGATAAAATGGGTTCTTGCAGAAAACAAAGCAAAAAATTTGCGCGCACAAGAAAAAACAGACGTGATCTTTAACGGAACTGAACGACGGGCACCGCTCAATGTTGCGGAAGTCACATTGACAATGAGCAATGAAAAAGGACTTCTGCCGCTTGATGAATCTGAAATTGCAATAAAAAGAAGACTTTACCGTAACGGCGAACAGGAATATTTTATTAACAACAGACCCGCAACTTCGCGCGACATTGTAAAGCTTTTTATGGATACAGGCGTAGGAAAATCCTCATATTCAATTATGGAACAGGGGCAAGTAAGCCAGATTCTTTCTTCAAAACCAGAAGACCGCCGTTATATTTTTGAGGAAGCGGCAGGAATCAGCCGTTCAAAAGCGGAATGTGCCATTGCAGAACGCGAACTTGAACAGACAAGACAAAATATGGTTCAGATTGAAATGGCAATGGCAGAAATCAAACGTTCCTATGACACTCTTAAAGTTCAGGCTGAAAAAACAAAAAAATACAGAGATTTAAAAGACAAGATTTTTACATTGGAACTTGACCTTGCGCTTTTAAAACTTAGAAATTTCATTACGGACAAAGACAGACGCGAAAAAGAACTTGCAGAAGTTACAAAACGCCGCGATGAAGTCCGCAAAGAAATTGAGGAAATCAACAATACGATTTCCGAAAATATGGACAAAGTAAAAGAAATGCAGGAACAGGTTTATTCCATGCAATCCGAACTTATCCGAATCGGGCAGGAAAAAAACGGCAAGCTTGAAATGTCCAAACAGCTGAACTCACAGGCACGCGGAATAAAAGAAAAAATCGCAGCGCTGGAAGTCAGAGTTTCTTCTGTTGAAGAAAATATTGCAAATCTTCAAGATGAAATCGACGAACAGGAAGCCGAACTGCATCAGAAAGAAAAGAAAATTGCAGAAGTCGAAAAAAATATAAAAGATTTCGAAGAAAATATTGCAACTGCCGGAACTCAAATAACAGAAAACAACAAAAAAGCGGACGAAAACCGCGAAAAAATAGCAGAATTTGATGAAAAGCGAAAAGAGCTGCAAAAAGAACTTGCTTCAATAACAGAAGATATAGTCGGAATGCTTGATGCAAAATTGAAAGACGCAGGTTTTTCCGGAAAAGCAATGGCGGAAGCAAAAGAAAAATTGCTTTCTGCCGTGGAAAAACTTAAGATTTTCGCGCAAGGAAGAAAAAATGTATATTCCGATTTTGCAAAAGCATCTCATTCTGAAAAAGATTCCATTGAAACAATAAAAAATGCCGCGGATGATTTTGAAAAAACGGAAAATCTTATAGGCGAACTGAACAATGCAATTTCTGAATATGAAAAATCTTCGCCCGCATTCATTACAGAATTCCTTTCTCCAGAAGGAATTATGACAAAAAAGCGCGAACTTGATAAAAAAATTCAAGAAAATCATGAACAGACAGAAAATTTAACATCTCAGATAGAAGAGCTCAGAAATACAAATATTGACCTTGCGGCTAAAATAGATGAATACAAGGAAACATGCAGCAAACTTAGAGTAAATAAAGCACAGATGGAAACGCAAATACAAGCGGCAATGCAGCAGGCAAGTATTTTACGCCGCAATCTTGTTTCAGAGCAGAACACTTTGCGCGAAGCACAGGAAGAATTTGAATCCGAAACTAAAAAAGCGGATGACTTGAACGAAAAAATAGAGGAGATTCAGCAGGATCTGGCAGAACTTGAACACAAAGGAACAAAACTTGCAGATGAGCTTAAAGACCTTGACGAAAAAATTGCCGAAAACAATTCAAATGTAACAGGAAAAAAAGATATACTTTTAAAAAAGCAGGATGAACAGAACAAGTGCCAGGCGCAATATGAACGCCTTACAGTTTCGCTCGGTTCAGCAGATACAGAAATACGCAATCTTAAACAGAACTTCCAGGAACAACATTCGCGCGATTTAATGGAATTTGAAGAAAAAATGTATAAGATTACAACGTCTTCAGCTGACCTAAGAGAACAACTTGCTCTCGCGCGTGAAGAATTGCGTTCCTGCGGACAAGTAAATCTTATGGCGGTGGAAGAATTCGCGGAAGTAAAGGAACGTTACGAACGCCAGAAAATAAACTACGATGACACTCAAAAATCGCTTGACAACCTTATCCGTGTCAGTGAAGAAATAAAATCAAAGTCTTCGGAAATGTTTTTGGAAACTTATAATAAAATCAAAAAGAATTTCCATAATATGTTCCGTCGTCTTTTTAACGGAGGAAGAGCAGAACTCAGGCTTGAAGATCCGCAAAACATTCTTACATCCGGAATTGATATTCTTGCGCAGCCACCTGGAAAAAAACTTGAAAGCATCGGACTTCTTTCCGGCGGTGAAAAGACAATGACAGCAGTTGCACTTTTGTTTGCAACTTATCAGGTGCGCCCTAGCCCGTTCTGTCTTTTGGACGAAATTGACGCCGCGCTTGATGACAAAAATGTTTCAAGTTTTGTTACAACGCTGGAAGCTTTTGCAAATGTTTCGCAATATATTGTAATTACGCACAACAAGAAAACCGTAATGGGCGCAAGTACAATGCTCGGAATTACGATGGAAGAATCCGGTGTAAGCAAAATTATTGCTCTCCGCCTTGATGAAGATATAAAAGTAGGCGCACCGATTGAACCGATTGACGACGGCTTTGAAGAAGAAGACGTTCAACCGGAAACAGGCGTTTACATTCCGCCGCGTCCTCCGAAAAGAATTTATAATCCGGACGGTTCAATTACAGATCCGGAAATTATAAGAGTTCACAAAGAACGCGAAGAAAAAGCGGCTGAAGAGCGGAAAAAAGCAAGAGAAGCAAAAAAGGCAGCCGAAGAAGCAGAAAAAACAGAAGGTTCTGAAAACTGATGTTTGACATAAAAGAAACCGTAAAAAAAATTCAATCTTTCCTCCAAAAAGACACAAAGAAGACTTTTATTGCCTGCGGTGTTCTTATTTTTTTATGTTTATGCGCTATAATTGCGCTGGCAGCTTCTTCCAACAAAAAAGAAAAACAAAAATCTTTAAAAGAACAGCCTTTGGTTCTTGACCAGCCCTTACTTATTCCGTCTGCACCAGGAATTCCTGATGAATATATTACAACCAGAAAAACTGAAAAGAACTGGAAAGAAGACGAAATAGAAAAATGGTTCACTCTGCCGGACGAAGAAGAAGTTCAAAAACTTGGCGATGCAAACGACAGAATCATTCAAGATATTATTGGAGCCGCTCCATGAAAAAAACAGCAATTTTACTAATTTTAGCGTTTTCCGCAGCAATCATTTCCTGCGCTTCAACTCCAAAAAATGAAGAAAGCATTGAAATTCCGAAGGAAAACAGCATAGAAAATCAAAATGAAAATAATGACTCAATAGATTCTGAACAAGAAAATACTTCCGAAATTTCAGAAATTTCTGATTCCGAAGAAAATAATACAGAAGAACAAAAAGAATATGATTCCGAAAGTCTTGAAGAACCTTTAACAGATGAACTGAATCCTGAATTGCCGGAACTGCCGGAAATTCAACCTGAAATTGAAGAAACAACTGAAGAACCTCAGATAATTACAGAACCGCCGGTAAAAGACGAGCCTGATTCAACAAGTTCAGACAATCAGGATACTGAAATTGCAGAAAATAAAACCGAAACTGAAAATTCAGCGAAAAAAGAAGCGGAAAATCCTGTTCAAAATGAAGATACACAAAATCCGTCTGAAGAAGAAATTCAAAACTCAACGGAAAATCAACAGGAAAAAGAAGAAAATGCAGAAGAACAAAAAGAGCCGGAAAACAAAACAGAAAACAATAATGTTCCTGGCACTGTTGATTCAGTTCCTATGCCTTCACGCTCTTTAACAGCAATGAAAAACCAAGTTATCGACATAACTTATCCGGGAAAAGGCTGGATTTATCAGGGAAACATTGATAAAGACGGAAACATTGACACAAGAAACAAGAATTTTATTTTTGGCGGAAGAAAACTTGGCGGAAAAGACACTTCATTTTCTTTGCGAACAAGAAATGCGGGAACATATCTTCTGCACTTTTTTAAAAATGATGCGCTTACGGAAAGTTACATAGACGATTATCTTGAAGTTACAGTGGAAAATAAAAACAACACTTCTTCCGAACACATTGTTGCGCCGGATTATGCGCAGATTGTGCCGCCAAAAGCAACTATAACAGCGGAAAAAATAAAAGAGCAAAAACGCGCGCAAATTGCAGATTCAGAAAAAAATGCTGAAAATAAAACTGATACTTCGCCGGAAAAAACTGTAAAAGAAGAAAAAATCCTTGCAGAAAATTCAGAAAACAATTCTGAAACGAAGAAAAATTCTGCAATTGATACAATAATTCAAACAACAGAATCCGCGCCGGAAATCAATTCGCCAAAAATAAGTGCAAAAAATACTTCCGGAAGCGAAGAAAATTACAATTCCGCATCAGCTCAGAAAAATAACGGAACAAACGGAAAAATGGCAACTTCAGAAGAAACGGAAACTTCCGGAGATTTACAAAATCTTGAAATGCTCAGCGAAGACGCTCTTTTAGAAACTGCGCAAAAATATTATGATGAAAAAAGATATCCGCAGGCTTTCAGCACAATAACTAAATTTTTTGACAAAGCAACAAAACGACTTGATGAAGGTCTTTATCTTCAAGGAAGAATTCTTGAAGCGAAATCATCAGTTCAGAATATAAAGAATGCTATTGAATCTTACGACTTGGTTGTAAATAATTACCCTTCAAGTTCTTTATGGGATAAAGCAAACAAGCGCAGTATATTTC
>CAYXDA010000130.1:0-5539 GCA_964463615.1 uncultured Treponema sp. | reverse complement strand
TCTTAAATGCACATCTTCAATTTTACTTCGAAATATGTAGAAGTCAAGAAAATATTTTTGATTATTTAGCTGTTTTTTTTCTCAAAATAAAAATTTCTTCCATATTATTTTATTTTTATTAACATCATTTTTAACACAAATCAGAAAGTCTGAAGTTTGGCAAACAAAGCTTGCCGCAAATTACTTCTCGGACTTTTTTGCTCTTCCAGTCATTTCGAGAGCCTCAACCACCGGAAGAGGGGGGGGGAATTGAGCCTGACGAAATCACTCAATGAGCGGGTTGCTTCGCTACAGACAAGTGCGGCGACTACTTGTGCGCGGTTTGCGCGGTGGAGAACTTGCGCGGGTATGGAGTGGTTTTGCGGCTTGCCGCAAAAGGCGGAGGGCGCTTTGCAAATCTTTTGTGGGGAGGAGCAGATTTTTAGTGGTGCAGCGGATGTTTTACACTGCAAGAAGTGCCCGCAGACCGAGCGTGAGCGGGCCACGGAACACCCGTTTGCGTTTTCCGTTTGCGCCCTAAAGTTGTTGAATTTTATTCTGCCTTTTATAGAGAAATATTTTTGCAAATGCTGTAAAATATTTCTATGAATATTTGTCTTTTTTCTGCCGAGGAAATTGCCAAGCCGCTTTCTTTTTGCGATGAGCGCGGCGAACATATAATCAAAATTCTTCATAAAAAGGAAGGTGATTCTTTTTTTGCAGGTATAATAAATGGGCCTGCAGGAAAGGCGACTATTTCTAAAATTAAAGATAAGCAGATTTTTTTTGAATTTGAACCTGATTCTGAATTGGATGGCAAGCCGCTTTTTCCGCTGAAAATGATTGTCGGTTTTCCGCGGCCAATTCAGCTTAAGCGGCTTTTGCGCGATGTTGCCGCTTTGGGCGTTTGCGAAGTCCATCTTACGGGAACGGAACTTGGCGAAAAATCTTATATGAAATCAAATCTTGTGGAGCACGGAACTGCGTATAAAATGCTTGTTGACGGAACTGTTCAGGCGGGCGGAACTTTTGTGCCGGAGTTGTTTTTGCACAAAACTTTAAAAGATTGCCTGAATTCTCTTTTTTCTGAAGATTTGCAAAGCGCTCCGAAAAATCAATTGAAATTATGTTTGGACAACGTGAATCCTACAAATTCTTTGCTGAAAATTTTGCAGAATCAAACTGAAAAACAGGAACAAATCATTGCCGCTATAGGAAGCGAACGTGGCTGGACAGATGCGGAAAGAAAGTTGCTTGAACAAAACGGTTTTATTCGCTCCGGAATGGGAAAACGGATAATGAGAACGGAAACGGCGGCGACTGTAAGCGCAAGCATAATCTGCGCTTTTATGAATTGGCTGGAATAGCAAAATTGTGTTTTTATATTCGTAATGAATTTTCCGGAACGGTTTTCTATTGCAAAATGTATAAGTTTATAAACGTAAAATCACAAGGAGGAACTTGATGAACTACGTAACAAAAGATTCTGATATTCAAAAGTCGCTTTTAGACAGATTTATCAAATACGTAAAAGTATGGACGGAATCAAACAGCGAAAAGGCGGATAAAGGTATTATTCCAAGCGAGGCGCGGGAATTTGACTTGGCAAAGCAGCTTGCGGCGGAACTTACAGTTATGGGATTGCAGGAAGTTCAGACTACAGAAAATTGCTACACTTACGCATTTCTGCCGGCAACCAAAGGTTATGAAAATACGCCGAGTTTTTGTCTTCTTGCGCATATTGATACTGTTGAAGAAGTTACCGGCAAAGACGTAAAGCCTATCATTTACCCTTCTTATGACGGAACTCCAATAGATTTGCAATGCAACGTTTCTCACAATCCGGCAAAAGATTCCGCACTTGCAAAGGCCGCAAAAAACAAGGAAACAATAATCACGAGCGACGGAACAACACTTTTGGGCGCGGATGATAAAGCCGGAGTCTGCGAGATTATGACTTTATTTGAATTTCTTGTTGCGAATCCGGAAATCAACCACGGAAAAATTGAAGTGGTATTTTCTCCTGATGAAGAAACCGGACACGGAATGGATAAAGTTCCGCTGAATCTTATAAAATCAAAATTTGCCTACACTGTTGATGGCGGACACATCGGTGAACTGGAAACAGAATGTTTTAACGCTTATGCTGCAAACGTAACTTTTTTGGGAAAATCAACTCATACAGGAACAGCACGACAAGGCGGAATGGTAAACGCAATCAATATGGCAAGCCGCTTTGTTGAATCAATTCCCGTAAATCAGCGTCCGGAAACAACTTGCGGTTACGAAGGTTTTTTTGCAGTTCTTGGAACAGAAGGTTCCGTTGAAAAATCGACCGTTTCTCTGATTCTTCGCGATTTTTCGGATTTCGGAATGCAGGAACGAATTTCTAGTGTAAAAGCGCTTGCAGAAGCGGCTGCACTTTCTTTTGGCGGAAGAGCGGAATACACTTTCAAAGAGCAGTACAAAAATATGAAGAGTGAACTTGAAAAAAATCCTTTTGTGGTAGAAACTCTTGTTGCAGCCTACAAGGAAAGCGGAATCGAGCCGGTTTTTGTTCCAATCCGCGGAGGAACAGACGGTTCGCGCCTAACAGAAATGGGAATTCCGACTCCGAATATTTTTACCGGCGGACACAACTATCACAGTCGCTACGAATGGGCGAGCCTTGAACAAATGAGCGCCGCAACAGATGTTCTTATTAACTTGGCGCAAAAAATCGCCGAAAAATAAAGTAACAGAAAAGTAATAAAATAATTCCACTGAGGAACGAAAATGCACGAATATTTAATAGAAGGCGGTTTTCCGATTAAAGGAACAATTACTGCCAGCGGAAATAAAAATGCGGCCTTGCCTTGTATAGCGGCGGCTTTGCTTACAGAAGAACCGGTGATTTTGCGGAATGTCCCTGACATAGAAGACACAGCTGTTATGCTGAACATTCTTCAGTCTTTCGGCGCAAAAGCGACTGCGCTTGAAAAAAACACCTGGAAAATCGAAGCAAAAGATATAGAGTCTTGCATCATTCCGGCGGAACTTTCAAAAAAAATCCGCGCATCAATTCTTTTTGCGGGACCGATGGTTGCGCGGCTTGGAAAAGCGGAAATGCTTCCTCCCGGCGGAGATGTAATTGGTCGCCGCCGCTTGGACACTCACTTTTTTGCGCTTGAACAACTTGGAGCGCAAGTAAAAATTAACGGGCACTTTACATTCACTGCAAACAAACTTATTGGTGCGGATATTTTTCTTGACGAATGTTCTGTAACTGCAACGGAAAACGCTTTAATGGCGGCTGTTCTTGCTTCCGGCAAAACAACAATCACAAATGCGGCAAGTGAACCTCACATTCAAGATTTGTGCAATATGCTTTGTGCAATGGGCGCAAATATTCAGGGAATAGGTTCAAACTTTCTTACAATCTACGGAGTGGAAAAACTGCATGGCTGCGATTTTGAAATCGGACCGGATTATATGGAAATCGGTTCTTACATTGGTCTGGCAGCGGCAACAAAAGGCAGCATTGTTATTAAAGGTGTAAAAAATCTTGATATGCGACCTTTAAAAGTCGGTTTTTCAAAATTGGGAATTTCATGGATGCAGGAAGGCGAAACTATAACTGTTTCTTCCATTCAAGAAATGAAAGCAAATGCAGACATCGGAACAAAAATTTCAAAAATAGACGATTCTCCTTGGCCGGGATTTCCGCCGGATTTAACTTCAATCATGACGGTTGTTGCAACCCAAGTAGAAGGCACAGTTTTAATTTTTGAAAAAATGTTCGAAAGCCGAATGTTCTTTGTAGATAAATTAATAAGCATGGGCGCACAAATTACGCTTTGCGATCCGCACCGTGCGGTTGTATGCGGACCTTCGCTTTTGCATGGCGAACACCTTGTTTCTCCGGACGTTCGCGCCGGAATGGCAATGGTTATTGCAGCAATGGCCGCTCACGGAGAAAGCCGAATAAGCAATGTTTATCAAATTGAACGCGGATACGAAAAACTTGTGGAACGACTTCAAAGTTTGGGCGCACACATCAAAAAAATCGAAGTAGAATAAAATTCTATAAAATTTTAAGGGAAAAGCCTTTCCCTACGCACGCACTCCGTTGCGTGCTACCCATTCTGCGGGGCGGAACCAATTTGCACTCAGCCCCGCAACGCCCCAAAACTATTTTGTTTCAGCATCTATTTTCTTTAAAACTTGAACAAGCCTTGTTTTTTCAATAAGGTCAATCGGTCTGCTCTCAACATATTTTTTTGCTTCTTCCGTAAAAGTTCCGGCAGTTACGCAAAACGCCTTATCGCATTTAATATCACGGATTTTAGAATGCAAATCTCTTATGTAAAGTTCACCGATTGCGCCGGTGCTTCTGTAAAATCTGAAAAGTTCTTTATCCGTCCATTTTGCCGACTGAACTTCGCAAAGAACTTCTATGCTTTCCGCCGCAATAGAAATATCTTCTATTTTAATAAACGAATCCGGATAGTAGCCGGAAACGAATTTTCTGCACAGAGCAACAAAATCGCTTGTTCCGCTCATAAGATACGCCTGAAGATTCGAATTCTGATTCAATTCCTGATAGCGCTGTACAAGAGCGTTTACATCGCGGTAACTTGGCGAAATAGTCTGAATTTGCTTTAAATAATAAAGCGCTTTGCCAATATTTTTTTGAGCAAGCAGAGTGTGCGCAAGTTTATAATAAACAGTAAGTTTTGTTTCCTGATCAATATTCGCAAGTTTAAGCGCAATTTCATAATCCTGAATTGCGGCATCCGGCTTGTTTTGTTTGTCATGAATTCCGCCTGCCGCAAGGCAAGAACGCGCTCCGAACACAGGATTTGTTCTAAGATGCATAAAAAGTTTTAATGCTTTTTCACTGTATCCGCTTTCATTCATTGCAGATGCCAAGTAAAAAAGCGCCTCTTTATTTTCCGGAGCAATTTCAACAGTCTTTTTTAAATAAATCAAACTTTCGCGGTATTTTTTTGCCTTAAAAAGCGCAGTTCCAAGTTCACAAATCACATCCTGATTTTCAGGATTAATTTTTCCCGCGCGCTTTAAGCACAAAGCGGCTTTTTCATATTCATTCTTTTGTATAAGAACTTCGCCCATATAAAAATTCGCATCAAAATTTTGCGGGTCATTGCGCAAAGCCAAAGAAAACGCTTGGAACGCATTTTCAAACTGCGCTTGCTTAAAGGAACAAATTCCGTAACGCAAAGAAATTTTCTTTACATCAATCGTCGGATGCAATTTTTGCAGTTCTGCAAGCCGCTGATAAACCGGCAACGCTTTTTCATAGTTTTGCGTTGAATAATAAACGTCGCCGATAGCTTCCAGCGCAGAAATATTATTTGGATCGCGGGTAAGTTTTTTTGAGGCATCTTTTATAATCGCAGCATTGTTCTTGGATTTTTCTTTTTTCCCTTTTTTATCAGAAGATTTGTCAGAACGCCCGACAAAAGAAACAAGAATAATTATAAGAACCAAAGCTACAATAACAGCAACTAAAATAGAAATCATCAGCTTACCCCAAATTTTAACACCAAATTCTATC